>CBDTYI010000140.1:0-7110 GCA_965364565.1 uncultured Gammaproteobacteria bacterium
CGCCACTGCGCGCCGGGGCCCCGCTTCCGCCCCTCGAAGCGATGCAGTCGTAGCTACCACTTGAGCGAAGAACAAGTTCAAGCGCACGAGAACAAGCCAGGGCCGGGATAGGCTTGCCTTGAAAACACCCTGTTTCTTGTCTAATCACCATGCTCTTCATAACTTCAATGCCTTCTGTCACTCACCTGCCGCCCCGTGAGAAATGCGGGCTAGTCGTCTTTGCTCAGGTTGAACAGTTCCAGCGCCGCCTGCAGCAGCTCGGCGTCGCCGTTCTCGGCCGCCTGGCGGATCTTCACGCTGGGTTCGTGGGTAAGCTTGTTGGTCAGGGTATGGGCGAGGAAGGCCAGCACCTGCTGTGGCGGTTTCCCCTTGGCCAGCAGCTGTTGCGCCTTGGCAAGTACCTGGTCGCGGTTGTGTTCGGCGCGTTGCCGGTAATCCCGGATGGTCGATACCGCATCCTGGGCGCGCAGCCAGGCCATGAAGCGCGCCACCTGCACGTCGATGATCTCTTCGGCCTGGTTCGCCGCCTGCTGCCGGGAGTTGAGGTTTTCCTGGATCACTTCCTGCAGATCATCGACCGTATAGAGGTAAATGTCCTCAAGCTCGGCGACGGCGGGGTCGATGTCGCGCGGCACAGCGATGTCGACCATGAACACGGGTCGGTGCTTGCGGTTTTTGAGGGCGCGCTTCACCATCTCGCGGGTCACTACAGGTTTGCTGCTGCCAGTGGCGCTTATAACAATATCAGCCTCCGCCAGGTGCGCCGGAATTTCTTCCAGGCTGATACCGTAACCGTTGAAATCGGCGGCCAGACGGTGCGCGCGCTCGATGGTGCGGTTGGCGACCACCAGGCGACCCAGCTTCTGTTCGTTCAGGTGCCGGGCACTGAGTTCGATGGTCTCGCCAGCCCCGATCAGCAGTGCGGTATGCTGTTCGAAATCGCTGAAGATCTGTTTTGCCAGGCTCACCGCAGCGAAGGCTACCGAGACCGGGCTTTCGCCGATGGCGGTGTCGGTGCGGATCTGCTTGGCGACCGAAAAGGTGTGCTGAAACAGCCGGCTCAGCGCGGCTCGCAGCGTGCCCGCGTCAGCGGCGGCCTGGTAGGCTTCCTTCATCTGGCCGAGTATCTGTGGTTCGCCTAGAATCATCGAGTCCAGGCCGCCGGCGACACGCAGTATGTGGCGTACCGCGTCATCGTTCGGGTAGCTGTACAGGTACGGGCGAATCCGGGCCGGGTCCAGATGGTGAAAGTGCCCCAGCCACTCGGCCAGCGCGTCGAGCGCGTCGTCCTGCATGGCACAGTACAGTTCGGTGCGGTTGCAGGTGGACAGAATGGCCGCTTCCTCGACCACCGGGAGTGCCGCCAGCGCCTGCAGTGCGGCGGCCATCCGCTCGCCACTGATGGCGACTTGCTCCCGCAGTTCTACGGGCGCCGTACGGTGGTTAATGCCGAGCGCGATCAGGGACATATAGGCACGTGTCTGGCTGGAGGCGGAAAATTGTGCGGTATGGGCGAACCTAATACAAGCGAGTACGCTTTACTGTAGCTCGGCAATACTTTGCCGTATAGTGACACAAACATAGGGTAATGACCTGAATTCCGGAAAAATATGATTGGTTTTGTAAACAAGGGCGCGGGCCTGCGTGGTGCGAGTGTGGTTCTGGCCTGCCTGTTGCTCGCAGCCTGCAGCCAACCCATGGTCAAAAGCCGTCCGCCACAGCCGGAAGCGGTTCCTCAGCCAGTTGCACCCGAAGCCGAACCCGAGCTGCAGGCGCTGCCTGAACCGCAGCGGCAGAAAGCCGCGCCTATGTCACCCACGCTGCTCTATGAGGTACTGTTGGGCGAGATCGCCGGCCAGCGCGGCGTAATGGATGTGTCCGCGGCCAGCTACCTGGAGGCCGCGCTGCACAGCAGCGACCCCCGCGTGGCCGAACGCGCGCTGAAAATCGCCGTGTTCGGCAAACAGCAGGATCTCGCTTTGCAGGCGGCACGGCGCTGGGTCGAGCTGGCAGCCGACAACCTGGAGGCGCGCCAGGCGCTGGCCGCACTGGCGCTGCGCACCGGTAATCAGGACGAGGCCCTGGAACAGTTCGAGTACCTGCTCGAGCACGGCCGGGATGCCGAGGGTGGCCCCTACCATTCCATGCTGGTACTGCTGGCACGCGAGCCTGACAAGCAGCGCGGCCTGAACGTGATGGAGCAGCTCGCCGCCCGGCACCCGACCGACCCGGAAGTCTATTTCGCTTATGCGCGCCTGGCGGTTCACTCCGAGGATTGGGCCCTCGCCGAGCGGCAGGTCGCGCAGGCTCTGCGACTGCGCCCGAACTGGACCGAAGCGCTGATTCTGCAGGCGCAGATCGGCCTGAAGCAGGAGCGCGGGGAGCTGGCCCGCCAGCGCCTGCAGTCGGCGTTGCAACGCAACCCCGATGATGTCGAATTGCGCATGGCCTACGCCCGCCTGCTGGTGGATCTGGAACAGTTCGAGGCGGCGCGCGCCGAGTATGCGCAGCTGGTCAAGCAGCGGCCCGAGGATGGACAGATTGTGTACTCGCTGGCGTTACTGGCGCTGGAAGCCGGCCAGCTGGAGGAGGCCAGGGGTTTCTTTGAACGGCTTATCAAGCTGGATTTCCAGACCCAGCAGGCTTACTACTACCTCGGTGCCATAGCCGAGGACCAGAAGCAGAACCGGCGTGCCATCGAGTGGTACCGCAAGATCGACGGCGGCGACCACTGGATGGAGGTGCAGATCCGCATCGCCCGACTGGAGGCGTTGGAGGGCAAGGCCAGCGCCGCCCGGGAGCGCCTGCGCAAACTGCGTGCGGCGCATCCCGAGCAGGTGCAGCGGCTGTTTCTGGTGGAGGGTGAAATCCTCTCCCAGATCGATCGTCACGACGAGGCCTACCGGCTGTATAGCGAATATCTGGAAAGCCAGCCGGACGATGCCGAGATACTCTATGCCCGGGCGCTGGTCGCCGAGCGCCTCGACCGCCTGCAGCAGGCCGAGGAGGACTTTCGCGCGGTGCTGAAACAGGATCCCGATAATGCCCGTACACTCAACGCGCTGGGCTACACGCTCGCGGATCGCTCTGATCGCTACGACGAGGCGCTGGCGTTGATCGAGAAGGCGCTGGCGCAGACCCCGGATGATCCGGCCGTCATCGACAGCATGGGATGGGTGATGTTTCGTCTCGGCCGTCTGCAGGAAGCGCGTGATTATCTGCAGCGCGCCTATGACATGACCGGTGACGGCGAGATTGCGGCCCACCTGGGAGAAGTGCTGTGGGTGATGGGTGACCGGGAGGCGGCACGTGCCCTGTGGGAGAAGGCGCGCGAGACGGCGCCCGACAACCCGGTGCTCAAGGATACGCTGCGCAGGTTTGTCCCATAGCGTAGCCCTCTGGCCATTCGCGCTACCCTTTCGTACACCAAGGCCGTTCTGTCCGGCGATGATGTTGTGTTGATGCCTGATATCCGTTTTGTGCTGTGGACCCGGTGGCTGGCGTTGCTGCTGCTGTTGACAGGCTGCGCTGCGCGCCCGCCGCTGCCGGGCCCCGGTGCCGAGGCCGCGTGGCTGGCGCACCGCGCCGCGTTGCAGGCGCTGACCGACTGGCAGGCACAGGGCCGCGTTGCCGTGCGGGCCGGTGAAGAGGGCTGGAACGCACACTTCGACTGGCAGCAGAAGGGCGAGGGCTACCGTATCCGGCTGCGCGGACCGTTCGGTCAGGGTGCCGTGGAACTGCATGGTAACGCCGACGGCGTGTGGCTGAAGCGCAGCGACCGGCCCGAGGTGTTTGCGCGCGATCCCGAAACGCTGCTGGAACGGGAAACCGGCTGGCGCTTGCCGGTCGCGGGGTTGACTGCCTGGCTGCGGGGATTGCCGGTCACCGAACTGCCCGCCGACTACCAGTGGGACGCGCACGGAACGCTGGTGGAAATGAACCAGGATGGCTGGCACATCGACTACTCGCGCTACCAGCAGAACGGCGCTTTGCGTCTTCCCGTGCGCATGCGGCTGGAGCGCGACGTCCTGCAGGTCAGGTTCGTGATCGACAGCTGGCAAACCTCGTGATACCGACCGATGGCGGTGGTCCCTGGCCTGCACCCGCCAAGCTCAATCTGTTCCTGCATATTACCGGGCGGCGCTCCGACGGTTACCACGAGCTGCAGACGGTGTTCCAGTTCCTCGACTACGGCGATTCGCTGTGGTTCGAGACGCACGCCGGCGGCGCGATTACCCTGCAGGGCGGTTTGCCGGGCCTGCCTCCCGAACGGGACCTGATCGTACGCGCCGCGCGCAGTCTGGCGACCAGGACGGGGTGCACCAGGGGCGTGCGGATCAGTATCGACAAGCGTCTGCCGGTCGGCGCCGGTCTGGGCGGCGGCAGTTCCAACGCGGCCACCACCCTGGTGGCGCTCAATTCCCTGTGGGGACTGGCACTTGGCAGTGCCGAACTGGCGGCTCTGGGGCTTGAGCTGGGCGCCGACGTGCCGGTGTTCGTGCACGGCAGCGCCGCCTGGGCCGAAGGTGTGGGGGAGCGGCTGACCCCCGTCGAGGCGCTGGAGGAGCCCTGGTACCTGGTGCTGAATCCGGCGGTAAGCATATCAACTGGCGCGGTTTTTTCGGACCCGCGATTGACACGAAACGCGCCCCGCATCACAATACGCGACTTTCTTTCCGGCGCCGGCGGTAACGATCTGCAGGCCGTGGTGGCGCAGCGTTATCCGCAAGTAGGCCAGGCGCTCGAGTGGCTTTCCCGCTTCCAGCCGGCCCGGATGACCGGCAGCGGCGCCTGCGTGTTTGCCCGCTTTCCCGACCGGCAGGCAGCCGAGAGGGTCAGGCAGCGGGTGCCGGCCCCCTGGACCGGGTTCGTGGCGCGAGGCTGCAACCGGTCGCCCTTGCTGGACCGGCTCGGAGCGTTGCACGGTTAGGATTTAAATGGGGCGTAGCCAAGCGGTAAGGCACTGGTTTTTGGTACCAGCATGCGCAGGTTCGAATCCTGCCGCCCCAGCCAAAGTCGGTAGTGATCGGGTTGTCAGCGCGCCTGCAACGCGTGCTGCGAGCAGCTTCGACACATCCGCCGCGTGACTTCGCACGGCGCAGCGGCAGCGATGCCGGTCCCGCAGGGGCTGGTTCTGATCAGATCAACACGGGTGGTGACAGCATGAACGGCATGCCTTCATCGGACGCAGAAAATCGCCTGATGGTGTTTGCGGGCAATGCCAATCCGCCCCTGGCGCAGGCGATTGCGGACTACTTGCGGATCAGTCTGGGCAAGGCCGTGGTCGGCGAGTTCAGCGACGGTGAGATCATGGTCGAGATCATGGAGAACGTGCGCGGCCGCGATGTGTTCATAGTGCAGCCCACCTGCGCTCCGACCAACAACAACCTGATGGAGCTGCTGGTGATGGTGGATGCCCTGCGGCGCGCCTCGGCGGCCCGTATCACCACCGTGATTCCGTACTTCGGGTATGCGCGCCAGGATCGCCGGCCGCGCTCGGCCCGGGTGCCCATCACCGCCAAGGTGGTGGCGAAAATGATCGGTGGTGTCGGCGCCGACCGGGTGCTCACGGTGGATCTGCACGCCGATCAGATTCAGGGTTTTTTCGACGTGCCGGTGGACAATGTCTACGCATCGCCGATCCTGCTCGGCGATGTGTGGCGGCAGAAGTACCCGAAGTTGATGGTGGTTTCGCCGGACGTCGGCGGCGTGGTGAGGGCACGGGCACTGGCCAAGCGCCTGGATGACGCCGATCTCGCCATCATCGACAAACGTCGACCCAAGGCCAATGTGGCCAAGGTGATGCACATCATCGGCGAGGTCGAAGGGCGCAGCTGTGTGCTGGTGGACGACCTGGTCGATACCGCCGGAACCCTGTGTCAGGCGGCCCGGGCGCTGAAGGCGCACGGCGCCGAGCGGGTGGTGGCCTACTGTACGCACCCGGTGCTGTCGGGCAATGCCATCAGCAACATCAGCAATTCGGATCTGGATGAGCTGGTGGTCACGGACAGTATACCGCTGCGGCCGGATGCGCAGGCCTGTCCGCGCATCCGGCAGCTGAGTATCGCAGAAATGCTGGCAGAAGCCATCCGCCGCATCAGCGATGAGGAATCCCTGAGCAGCATGTTCATGGATTAGACGCTTTCGACCGGTCGCCACGGCGCTCGGTCACTGGACTTCCCTGGTCGCGGGGAAGTGGTTTGTACTATTGGGAGTATAGAGTGATGTCCATTTTTGAACTCGAAGCCGAGTCACGCTCAGACATGGGGAAAGGTGCGAGCCGCCGCCTGCGTCGTGACGGCAAGGTGCCCGCCATCGTCTACGGTGGTGGCGAGGAGCCACAGGCGATTACGCTGGTGCACAGCGAAGTACTGAAGCGTCTCGACCACGAGGCCTTCTATTCGCACATTCTGTCACTGATGGTCGACGGCAAGAAGCTGGATACCGTGCTGCGTGATATGCAGCGTCATCCTTCCAAGCCGGTGGTCATGCACATGGATTTCCAGCGCGTGCAGGCCCACGAGACGTTGCGTGTCAACGTGCCGCTGCATTTCATCGGCGAAGATGATTCCCCCGGTGTGAAATTGCAGAAGGGGGTGGTGACGCACAATGTCGTGGATATCGAGATCGAATGTCTGCCGGGAGATCTGCCGGAATACATCGAAGTCGACTGCTCGGGACTCGAGATTGGTGACAGTCTTCACCTGTCCGACCTCAAGGCACCGAGCGGTGTCAAATTGGTCGATCTGCTCAACTTCGAAAATCTGGATGAGGAAGAACGCGGCGAAGTCGATCAGACGGTCGTCATGATCGCTGCACCGCGCGTCGAGGAAGAAGAGGGCGAAGCCGGCGAAGCGGGCGAAGCCGGTGCCGCAGAGGGCGAACCGAAACCTGCCGAGGGCGCGGACGAATAGAGTCCACACGGCGCAGGATTCGCTCGGCTCCATGAGCGGACTGACCCCGGGCCGACTCGAATCGCTGCAGTGGCGTTCTCGAGTCACTCGATCCGGAGGAAGCCCAGGTGGCCGCTATCAAGCTCATCGTCGGACTCGGTAATCCGGGTGACCAGTACAGCCCGACCCGGCACAATGCCGGGTTCTGGTTCGTGGA
>CBDTYI010000141.1:0-7005 GCA_965364565.1 uncultured Gammaproteobacteria bacterium
CCGGTCCGCCTTGCCCAAACGGGGAACTTGCATGAAACGCACAATCATTGGCTGGCGCGAGTGGGTGGCGCTCCCCGATCTGGGTATCAACCGCATCAAGGCCAAGATCGACACCGGCGCGCGCACCTCGGCCCTGCACGCGTTTCACGTCGAGCACGCGCGCGTCGAGGGTATCGAAGGACTGCGCATCGGTGTGCACCCGCTGCAAAGGCGAACCGATATCGAGCATTACTTTTTTGCTCCGATTGTGGACGAGCGCTGGGTGACAGACTCCGGCGGCCATAAGGAAAAGCGCTACGTGATCACCAGCCAGCTGGTGCTGAACGGATTTCAATGGCCCATCGAGCTGACTCTGACCAACCGTGACAGCATGCGCTTTCGGCTGTTGCTGGGCAGGACCGCGCTGCACAAGAGCGTCATGATCAAACCGGACAAGTCCTACCTGCTCGGCAAGCCTGCATAGTGCGGCATCTGTTATGATATCCATGGCTCTCTGGCGGGCACAGTTGCCCCGAAATCCACAACCGACACCGGCGCCATAATGAACATCGCCATTCTTTCCAGCAAGTCGTCGCTGTATTCGACCCGCCGCCTGGTGGAAGCCGCCGGGCGGCGCGGACATCAGGCGCGCGTGGTCGATACGGCGCGCTGCTACATGAACATCGCCTCGCACAAACCCGCGGTTCACTACAAGGGTGAGAATCTGGACGATATCGATGCCATTATTCCGCGCATCGGCGCCTCGATGACCTTCTACGGCACCGCCGTGGTGCGCCAGTTCGAGATGATGGGGGTGTTTTCTCTCAACGAGTCGGTGGCGATCACCCGGGCGCGCGACAAGCTGCGCTCGCTGCAGTTACTGGCGCGCAAGGGTATCGGTCTGCCGGTAACCGGGTTCGCGCATTCCCCGGATGACATCGAGGACCTGATCAAAATGGTCGGCGGTGCGCCGCTGGTGATCAAGCTGCTGGAGGGTACCCAGGGCATCGGCGTAGTGCTGGCGGAGACGCAGAAGGCCGCGGAAAGCGTGGTCGAGGCGTTTTTCGGGCTGCATGCCAATATCATGATCCAGGAATTCATCAAGGAGGCCGGTGGTTCCGACATCCGTTGTTTCGTTATCGGCGACAAGGTGGTCGCGGCCATGATGCGGCATGCAAGGGAAGGCGAGTTCCGCTCCAATCTGCACCGCGGCGGCACCGCCAGCCTGATCAAGATCACCCCGGAGGAGCGTTCCACTGCGGTGCGCGCGGCCAGGACCACCGGCTTGAATGTCGCCGGTGTCGATATCCTGCGTTCCAACCACGGCCCGGTGGTCATGGAGGTCAACTCCTCGCCCGGCCTGGAGGGTATCGAAGGCGCGACCGGCAAAGATGTCGCCGGCATGATGATCGAGTTCATCGAGAAGAACGCCGGATCTCACAGGACCAGAACGCAGGGTAAGGGCTGAACCACTTGACTCAGACTCCGCTCACCATCAACGGCACCGTCCTGGCGCCGGGCAGCAGAACCACGATAGACCTGCCCCTGGCGCCGCTCTACACCCATGCGCCGCTCACCATGCCGGTGCACGTGATCCGCGGCAGGAAACCGGGTGCCAGCCTGTTCGTCAGCGCGGCGATACATGGCGATGAAATCAACGGGGTGGAAATCATCCGCCGGCTGCTGCGACTGGCGGTGTTGAAGCGCCTGCGCGGCACCTTGATTGCGGTCCCGATTGTCAATATCCACGGATTCGTCAGCCAGTCGCGTTATCTGCCCGACCGGCGCGATCTGAACCGCTCCTTTCCCGGCTCCGAAAAGGGTTCGCTGGCGGGACGCCTGGCGCACGTCTTCATGCGCGAAATCGTGGGTAACTGCACCCACGGAATCGATCTGCACACGGCGGCCCAGCACCGCGACAACCTGCCGCAGATTCGAGCCAACATGGATGATCCGGAGACCGCGGCACTGGCCAACGCGTTCGGTGTGCCGGTGATCCTGAACGCCAACCTGCGCGACGGGTCGCTGCGCGAAGCGGCGGCCGAGAACGGCATTCCCATGCTCTTGTACGAGGGCGGCGAGGCACTGCGCTTCGATGAGGTGCCGATACGGGCCGGGGTGCGCGGTATTGTCAATGTCCTGCGGGCGCTGGAGATGTTGCCACCGGCGGAGAAGAAAAGACGTTTTCAGCGCGAACCGGTGGTGGCGCGCGCCAGCAGCTGGGTGCGGGCGCCGATCAGCGGCATCCTGAGGCGCACCACACGCCTCGGCAGCCGGGTCAGGAAAGACCAGCCCATCGGTGTCATCTCCGATCCGTTCGGCGGTGTCGAGGTCGAGGTGCTGGCGCCCTACTCCGGTGTGGTGATCGGCTGCACCCATCTGCCGCTCGCCAACGAGGGCGAAGCGCTGTTCCATGTGGCGCGCTTTCAGGGCGTTGCCGAAGTGGCGGGCACCGTTGAAGCGTTTCAGAAGGCGCTGTTGCCGGACGACGATCCGGCGGCGTGAGGCGGCGCAGTATTCATCCCTGCTGACTTCCGCTCACTGGCCACGCAAAAGAGAACCGGCATGGACATAATCTATATCCCCGAAAGCGGTGACCCGGAACAGCTTGCCTCGCTCGATCCGCTGCCCGCCGCGGGCTTCGTATGGCTCGATATCGAGCGTGAGAGCACCGCCGACTGGGTAGAGCTGATCGCCAGCCTCAGCGGTGCCGCGCTGCACGAGGGTCACGTCAAAGACAGCCTGAATGCCCGCCACCCCTCCTTCTACGACGGCACCAGCGAATACGAAATGATCATCTTCCGCGGCCTGGCACCGGACAGTGAGGAGGGTCAGTTCGCCAGCCACGCCACGGCGTTTTTCCTGCTCGACAAGCTGCTCGTCACGGTACGTCCTGCCGAGAGTCGTTCCATTCCGACCGTAAAGGCACGCCTGCTCAACAAGCAGGGCCGCATTTCGCGCCGCACCTTCGGGTTGATGCACCAGATCATGAGCACCATGGTGGATCGCTTTCTGGCCATGCGCGAGCCGCTCACCGAACAGCTGCAGCGCTGGCGGCGGGATCTGCTCGATCCGCACCACCCCTACAGCGATTGGATGGCGCTGCTGGACTACCAGAGCCAGCTGCGCTCGTTGTCGCTGCTGTGCGAGGGCCAGGAAGACGCAATCATCCAGTGGCGCGAGGAAACCCGTGTCGAAATGGACGAGCACATGGCGGTGCGCTTCAACGATTTGATCGAGCACATCGGTCGCATTACCCGCTTTGCCGGCGAGCAGCAGAAGGAAGTCGAGGCGCTGGTGCAGCTGCACTTCTCGGCCGTGGCGCACCGCACCAACGACATCGTGCGCGTGCTGACGGTAGTCTCGGTGATCTTTCTTCCGCTTACCCTGGTGGCCGGCATTTTCGGCATGAACTTCCAGTATATGCCGGAGCTCGGGTACCGCTACGGCTATTTTGTCGCGCTGGGGGGCATGCTGGCGTTGGCCGTGGTGCTGCTGATCATCTTCCGCATCAAGCACTGGATCTGAGGCACGCTTCAGCGGCCGGCATCCACAGTGACACGGAACCGCATTAGGGCGGCGGCGAACAGAACCGCCCCAATGGCGGCGATAGCGACCAGCTCGCGCCACACCAGTTCCAGGCCGGCTCCGCGGTACAGGATCGCCTGGGCGAAACTGACGAAGTGGGTCGAGGGCGCCAGCTGCATGATGCCCTGCAGAAGTTCCGGCATGCTGTCCAGCGGCGTGGTGCCGCCGGACAGCAGGTTCATCACCATGAATACCGGAAAGGCGAGCAGCCCGAACTGAGGCATGGTGCGCGCCAGAGTCGCGAGGAAGATTCCCAGCGCCGTGACCGAAAACAGGTATACCGCGGTTCCGGAAACGAACAGCGCGACCGAGCCGGCCACCGGAACGGCAAGCACGCCCTGCACCAGCAGGTACAGCGACAGGGTCGCCGCGACCACAATCACCAGGCCGTTCGCCCACACTTTGGCGAGCATGATCTCCGCCGGCCGTAACGGCATCACCAGCAGGTGTTCGATGGTGCCGTGCTCGCGCTCGCGGATCAACGCGGCGCCGGTGAGGATCACCGCCATCAGGGTGATCATGTTGATGAGCTGCATCACCGCGAGAAACCAGCGCGACTGCAGGTTGGGGTTGAAGCGTGCCCTGACCACCAGCTCCACCGGGGGCTCTCCCCGATACCCTGCACTGCCCAGGAAGCCGCCGACCTCGCGATTGACCACATTCTGGATGTAGCTGGCGCCGTGGCCGGCCTGGGTCATGGCGGTCGCGTCGACGTTCACCTGCAGCGATGTGTTGCGCCCCGCCAGCAGGTCGGCCTCGAAGTCGGGCGGAATGTCGAGTACGAAAGTGAACCGCCCGGCATCCATGGCAGGATCGATTTCGCGCGCGCTGATGCCGACCGGCTGCTGGAAATACGGCGGCAGCAGGGCATCGCGGATACGCAGTGAGAGTTGCGACTGGTCTTCGTCGACCATGGCAACCGCGGCGTTGCGCAGTTCGGTCTGGGCGTGTTGTGCCGGGGTATAGATCGCATAGGTAAAGGTATAGAAAATCAGCACCACCATGACCAGGTCGTTGCGCAGACTGTACAGCTCCTTGACGCCCAGCCGGAACACGTTTTTGAGGTTCAGATCCATGCTCAGCGTTCCTGCAGCCGCAGCAGCGCCAGGCTCAGTGCCAGTATGACGACAATGCACACCCCCAGCGCCAGGTAGCTCCCCAGCAGATCGGCAAAGCCCAGCGCCTTGGTGAATGTGCCTACGCTGATCTGTTGGAAGTAACCGGCCGGAAAGCCGTAGCCGATCAGCTTGCCGCCGGCTTCCAGCGAGGAAACCGGCGAGAGGAAGCCGGAAAAATTGATCGTCGGCATGATGGACAGGATGGCGGCAGCGAAAATGGCAGCGATCTGCGTCTTGACGAAACTTGACACCAGCAGGCCGAAACCGGTGCTGCCCATGACGTACAGCAGGGCACCGACGCTGAGCGCGGCCACGCTGCCCGCCACCGGCACCTGGAACAGAAACAGCGCCATGCCGAGCAGGCTGACGAAACTGATCATGGCGATGACAATATAGGGTAGCTGTTTGCCGAGCAGGAATTCGAGGCGCGTCACCGGCGTGGCATACAGATTGGTGATGGAGCCGAGCTCTTTTTCGCGCACCACGCCGACCGCGGTCATCATGGAGGGTATCAGCATCAGCAGCAGCATGATGACGCCGGGCACCATGGCGTACACACTCTTGAAATTCTGGTTATAACGGTAGCGGGTTTCGATCCTGACCGGCGCAACCTGGCTGGCGGAGACCGGCTCCCGGTGCGCCAGCTGGCGCAGGTATTCGCGGTGCGCGCCCTGCACGTAACCGCGGCTGGTTTCGGCGCGAAACGGAATTGCGCCGTCCAGCCACACGGCGACCTCGGGGCGGCGTTGACGTTTCAGATTGCGCCCGAATTCGGGCGGTATTTCGATCACGAAAGCAAGCTCGCCGCTGCGCAGACGCCGCTCCAGGTCCGCATGGTCAGCCAGCGGCGCGCGCTGGTGGAAATAACGCGAGCCGGCAAAGTGCTCCAGGTACGCGCGGCTCTGCGGTGTCTGGTCCCGGTCCAGCACCGCGTAGGCAAGATCCTCGACATCGAACGAGATGCCGTAGCCGAACACCACCATCAGGATCAGGGGGCCGAGCAAGGCAAAGGCCAGCCGGATGGGGTCACGCAGCAGCTCCAGGGTCTCGCGCCGGGCGTAACCGAGCAGGCGCGTGGGGCTGAAGATACCCGAACGCGGCGCGCCCGCTGGGCCCGGGACAGGGCGCGCAACCGCGTCGCTGGCCTCGACCCGCTCCGGCGCGCCCTCGGCTTCCTCCAAATATGCGATGAAGGCGGCATCCAGGCTATCGGTGCCGCGCGCTGCCTTGAGCGCATCGGGCGTATCGCTGGCCAGCACCCGGCCGGCGTGCATGAAGGAGATACGGTCACAGCGTTGCGCTTCGTTCATGAAATGGGTGGAAATGAAGATTGTCACGCCCTGGTTACGCGACAGGTCGACGAGCAGTTCCCAGAAGCGATCCCGTGCCACAGGGTCCACCCCCGAGGTGGGCTCGTCGAGAATCAGCATATCCGGTTCGTGCACCACGGCGACTGCCAGGGACAGCCGCTGACGGATACCCAGCGGCAGGTCGGCAGCCAGATCTTCGCTGTGCGCCTGCAGCTCGAAACTCTGGATCAGCTCCCGGATACGCGTCTGGCGTTGCGCGGCCGGCAGCTGAAACAACTGTGCGTGCAGCTCCAGGTTGTGTTTTACCGTCAGCTCGCCGTACAGCGAAAAAGACTGCGACATGTACCCTACCCGTTTGCGCGTCGCGAGGTCGCGCGCGTCGACGGGCTGGCCGAACAGTTCGGCTTCTCCGGCGCTGGCCGGCAGTAATCCGGTCAGCATCTTCATGGTGGTGGTCTTGCCGCAGCCGTTGGAACCCAGGAAGCCGAAAATTTCGCCACGATGAATTTCAAAACTGACCTGGTCCACGGCGGTGAAATCGCCGAACCTGCGTGTCAGGTCGTGGGCGCGAATAGCGGGCGCGGCTTCGGGCTCGTGCGGCCGCGGCGGTACCACAAGGGCCTCGTGCCCGCGCCGCTTGGGTTCCGGCAGCAGGCTGATGAAGGCGGCGTCGAGATCCGCTTTGCCGGCCTGCACCTTGATTTCCTCGGGACTGCCGGTCGCCAGCACGCGTCCGTCGTCCATGGCCACCAGCCAGTCGAACTGTTCGGCTTCCTCCATGTAGGCAGTGGCAATCAGCACGCTCATGCCCGGCCGGCGCGCCCGCATGCGCTCGATCAGGCGCCAGAACTGGCGGCGCGACAGCGGGTCCACACCGGTGGTGGGCTCATCGAGTATCAACAGATCAGGATCGTGTATCAGGGCGCAGCACAGTCCGAGCTTCTGTTTCATGCCGCCGGACAGCTTGCCCGCAGCGCGGCCTGCGAACGGCGCCAGACCGGTGGCCTGCA
>CBDTYI010000142.1:0-7003 GCA_965364565.1 uncultured Gammaproteobacteria bacterium
TTTCCTCCATGCCGACCATGAATACATGCGGGAACTCCAGACCCTTGGCCGCGTGCAAGGTCATCAGGCGCACACAGTTGTCGTTGCCTTCATCACTGCGATCCAGTCGGTCGAGCAGGCTGATGCGGTTGACCATGTCGGCCAGTCCGGGTGCCTGTTCGTCGGGTTTGCCCATGCGCTCCAGCCAGCCGATCAGTTCGTCCACGTTTTGCAGGCGCCGCTCGGCCTCGTTCGGATCCTTGGCGTTGTCCTCCAGCCAGGCCCGGTAATCGATATCCTTGATGAGCTGGTGCACCACCGTCATGGCGTCGCCACGCTGCGCCGCGTCGCCCAGTGCCACTGCCCATTCGGCGAACTCCTGCAGTCGCGCGAGAGCACGTTTGTTGAGGCATTCGGCCAGCCCGGTCTCGAAGCAGGCCGCCAGCAGGCCGAGACCCTGTTGCGAAGCAAAGGCGCCGAGCTTTTCCAGGGTGGCTGCGCCCAGTTCGCGGCGCGGCGTGTTCACTACCCTGAGGAAGGCGCGGTCGTCATCGTTGTTGACCAGCAGGCGCAGGTAGGCGATCAGGTCCTTGACCTCGGCGTACTCGAAGAAGGAGGTGCCGCCGCTCAGGTGGTAGCTGATAGCGTGTTCGCGCAGCACTTTTTCGAAGCCGCGCGACTGATGATTGCCGCGATACAGGATGGCGTACTCGCCGTGGCGGGTGCCGTGGGTGAACTGGTGGTGCAGGATTTCGGACACCACGCGTTCGGCTTCGTGGTCGCCGTCGCGGCAGCCGAGTATCTTGAGCGGGCTGCCGTAGCCCAGTGCGCTCCACAGCCGCTTTTCGAATACGTGCGGGTTGTTGGCAATCAGCTGGTTGGCGCATTTGAGAATACAGCCCGCGGAGCGGTAATTCTGCTCCAGCTTGATCACCTCGAGGCGTGGAAAGTCGTCCTTGAGGCGCCGCAGGTTTTCGGGATTGGCGCCGCGCCAGGCGTAGATGGACTGGTCGTCATCGCCCACCGCGGTAAAAGGTGTGGTGTTGCCCACCAGCAGCTGCACCAGCCGGTATTGCGCGGTGTTGGTGTCCTGGTACTCGTCGACCAGCAGGTGGCGGACGCGGTGCTGCCAGTGGCTGCGCACTTCGCTGTGTTCCTCCAGCGCCAGCACCGGCTGCAGGATCAGGTCGTCAAAGTCCAGCGCGTTGTAGGCCTTGAGGTTGCGCTGATATTCCGCATACAGCAGCGCGGCGGCCAGCTCGAACTCGCTCTCTGCCAGTTTTAGCGCCCCGGCCGGCAGCACCAGCTCGTTTTTCCAGTCGGAAATCCGGTTGCGCAGGCCATCGGCGGCGAACGGGGCCGGCCGGCTGCGCAGCAGTTCGTCGATCAGATGCAGGCTGTCCTGGCTGTCGAAAATCGAAAAACTGGGCTTGTAGCCGAGCGTTTTCGCTTCGCGGCGCAATATCCGCATGCCGAGCGTATGGAAGGTGGAGACGACGAGTCCCTTGCCCGCGTCCCTGGGCAGCAAGCGGCTGACCCGTTCGCGCATTTCGCGCGCCGCCTTGTTGGTAAAGGTTACTGCCACGATGTTGCGCGCCGGGATGGCGCAGGTCTCGATGAGGTGAGCGATCTTGTGGGTGATGACGCGCGTCTTGCCGCTGCCCGCGCCCGCCAGCACCAGCAGCGGATGCTGGGTCTCGCGCACGGCGGCCTGCTGCTGTGGATTGAGATCGGGCACGGGTCAGGAACGGCTGGGGAGGGGCTGCATGGCCGGCATTGTAGCGGGCGCCGCTGCAAAGCGGCAGCTTGAAATGTCGCCGTGTTTAGTGTCCGGGCTGCGCCTGTCGGTCCAGGCAGCGATAGCCGATGGCTTCCTGGAGGTGCCGGGCGCCGATCCGTGACGCCTGGTCGAGATCGGCGATGGTGCGCGCCATGCGTATGATGCGGTGAATGGAGCGCGGCGACAGCCGGAAGCGGGTGGCGGCCTTGTGCAACAGCAGCTGCTGGGGTGCGCCCAGTACACACACGCTCTCCAGTCGGTTGAGTGGCAGCAGGGCGTTGAGAAAACCGCGCGCCTGCTGATGGTGGCGCGCCGCTGTGACGCGCTGCCGCACCGTGGCGCTGTCCTCTGCGGCGGCACTGTGCAGCTGTTCCCAGGGAATGCGCGGCATCTGAACCTGCAGGTCGATGCGATCCAGCAGCGGTCCGGAGATGCGCGCCCGGTAGCGCTGGATCTGTTCCGGTGTGCAGCGGCAGTCGCCGTCGGGGTCGCCGCAATAGCCGCACGGACAGGGGTTCATGGCGGCGACCAGTTGAAAGCGGGCCGGAAACTCGGCCTGCCTGGCGGCCCGCGACAGCGTGATGGTGCCGGTTTCCATGGGTTCGCGCAGCACCTCCAGGGCGTCGCGTCTGAATTCCGGTAATTCGTCCAGGAACAGCACGCCGTGGTGAGCCAGGGATATTTCGCCCGGCCTGGGATCCGAGCCGCCGCCCACCAGTGCAGCGGCGGAAGCGCTGTGGTGCGGGGCGCGGAATGGCCGCTGTCGCCAGCGGGCGGGGGTGAATCCGCCCCGGCTGAGTGACGCCAGGGCGGCCGTTTCCAGGGCTTCGTCGTGTTCCAGGGCCGGTAACAGACCCGGCAGGCGGCTGGCGAGCAGGGTCTTGCCGGTGCCAGGTGGACCCACCAGCAGCAGGCTGTGACCGCCGGCGGCGGCGACTTCCAGGGCGCGCCGGGCCTGGTGCTGGCCGCGCACGTCGAGAAGATCGGGCGCTGCCGCGGGATCGCCCGGCGGCACCGGTGCCGGTTGTGGCAATGACTGGAGGTCGCGCAAGTGCTCGCACACCTCCAGCAAGTGACCGGCAATCAGCGCCGCTTCCGGGGCCACCAGTGCAGCCTCGGCGCCGTTGTCGGTGGCGCACACCAGCTGGCGCCGGTCTGCGCTGCTGGCGAGGGTACTTGGCAACACGCCGCGCACCGGGCGCAGCGCTCCCCCAAGAGCTAACTCGGCGACAAATTCGTAGCCGCTCAGCGGTTGGGTGGGGATCTGTCCCGACGCGGCAAGAATGCCGAGCGCAATGGCGAGGTCGTAGCGCCCACCCTGCTTGGGGAGGTCAGCCGGTGCGAGGTTGACGGTGATGCGGCGCGCCGGGAACTCGAAGCCGCTATGCTGCAGGGCGCTGCGCACCCGTTCGCGGCTTTCCTTTACGGCGGTTTCCGGAAGCCCCACGATGGAAAGCGATGGAAGACCGTTGGCGAGGTGCACTTCCACGCTTACCAGTTGTGCGTGAAAACCCACCTGCGCACGGCTGTACACAACGGCGAGAGACATAACATTCCTTCCCTGGAATATTGCCTGGTTGATGCTACGGTGGTTTCTTTGTTTTTGCCCTGGTCTTGACCTTGGCTTTCTTCAGCAGCTGCTGCTCCAGCGCAGCCACCTGTTGTTCCAGTTGCTCGATTTTGGCGCGTGACCGTGCCAGCACCTTGGTCTGTACATCGAATTCCTCGCGTGTCACCAGGTCCAGCCGGGCGAATACCGACATCATTGCCGCGCGCAGGTTCTTTTCCAGGTCCGCCTGCAGGGTCTTCGCCGAGGCCGGCATGGCCCCAGTCAGGCGTCGGGCCAGGTCATCGATGAATTTGGGGTCGAGCATCCAGGCACCATAGCTAAGGCGGGCGTTTTCGTCCAGCGTTGCGCCGGCGCAACGCTGTGCACCAACAGCGTGCACAAGATCGGTGCGCGCTGGATCTGGTTCACCACATTGGTGCATTGAGTGTCGCCGGTCACCATCGGTCATCACACACGTTATTGATTTGTATGACGAACATCAGCTGGCACAGGAACTGCTAATGCACTGCGTACGTCCTCGCAGGGCAGCAACAGTGCCCGGGACCAGCGTTTGTCAGCGATTTTTTTTGTCCGGATATAGGAGTCCTAAACAATGAAATTCTCGAAAAGCTTACTCGCCTCGGCACTGCTGGTGGCTACCGGCGTCGCGCAGGCCGAAATCAGCGCGAACCTCGGCGTGGCCAGCAACTACTACTTCCGTGGTGTCACCCAGACCGACGACAAAGCCGCGGTCTCGGGCGGCCTGGACTGGGGCCACGAGTCCGGTTTCTACGTCGGCACCTGGGCGTCCAACGTCGACTTCGGCGGCAAGGAGGATGTGGAAGTCGATCTGTACGCCGGCTACGGCGGCGACATCGGTGACTCGGGTTTCAACTACGACCTGAGCGTCTGGTACTACTGGTACCCGGGTGCCGGCGGTGATCAGCAGGGCGGTGAGCTGGACTACACCGAGATCAGCGGCAGCCTGGGTTGGCAGTGGCTGACCGCGACCATCGCCTACACCGTGGATTCGGAAACAGATGAAGATGTTCCGTTCGCCGAAGACGACATCTATTACAACCTCAGCGCCGACCTGCCTTTCGATCTGGGCGGTTTAACGCCGAGCGCCTTCATCGGTTACTACGACTTCGACTGCGATGGCAACAGCGGCTGTGGTGACGCCTCCTATACGCACTGGGGTCTCGGCCTTAGCAAGGACGCCGGCGATTTCGGCAGCTTCAGCCTGACCTACGAGCAGACCGACGGGGACGAGGATGACGCGGTCGCGACCGACGAGAATCCCAATTTCTGGATCGGTTGGGCCAAGGATTTCTGATAACCCCTTTCATTTAATCAAGCACTGAAGTGGCCCGCCCGAGAGGGCGGGTCCTAACTGGGAGACCATCTGATGAAGCTTGTAATTGCAATCATCAAGCCCTTCAAACTCGACGACGTGCGCGAAGCGTTGTCCGAGATTGGTGTGCAGGGCATCACGGTCACTGAGGTCAAAGGTTTTGGACGCCAGAAGGGTCACACGGAGTTGTACCGCGGCGCCGAATATGTGGTGGATTTCCTGCCCAAGGTCAAACTCGAAATTGCGATCAATGACGACCTGGCCGAGCAGGTGATCGAGGCCATATCCAAAGCCGCCAATACTGGCAAGATCGGTGACGGAAAGATCTTTATGTATCCCCTGGAGCAGGCGGTTCGCATCCGTACCGGTGAGACCGGGCCTGACGCTCTTTAATTCATCCAACAGGCAGTCTATCCAGCTGCGGAGGATCGAAAAGTGGAATCAGCTATCATAGAAACAAAATACGCCCTGGATACGTTTTATTTCCTCGTATCCGGCGCGCTCGTCATGTGGATGGCGGCCGGCTTCGCCATGCTGGAAGCCGGCCTGGTCCGTTCCAAGAACACGGCAGAAATTCTCACCAAGAACATCGCCCTGTTTGCCATCGCCTGCATCATGTACATGGTGATGGGTTACAACATCATGTATCCGTCCGACGGCAACGGTTATTTCCCGGCGCTGGACCTGAGCTTTATGTTCGGCGGCGATAACGCGGCGGAAGACGTGCTGGCCAGTGGCGGCGAGACCTACTACTCCGGCATGTCCGACTTCTTCTTCCAGGTCGTGTTCGTGGCCACCGCCATGTCGATCGTATCCGGTGCGGTTGCCGAGCGCATGAAGCTCTGGTCGTTCCTGATTTTTGCCATCGTCATGACGGGTGTCATTTACCCGCTGCAGGGCTACTGGAAATGGGGCGGTGGTTTCCTCGACGCCGACTTCGGCTTCCAGGACTTCGCCGGTTCCGGTGTGGTGCATCTGTGCGGTGCCACCGCTGCGCTGGCCGGGGTGCTGCTGCTCGGTGCGCGTAAGGGCAAATACGGTCCGGGTGGCCAGATCAACCCGATCCCGGGCGCCAACCTGCCGCTGGCTACCCTCGGTACCTTCATCCTGTGGCTGGGCTGGTTCGGTTTCAACGGCGGTTCGGAACTGAAACTGTCCGACATCGGTGAGGCGAACGCCGTTGCCGCGGTATTCGTGAATACCAACGCCGCCGCCGCCGCCGGCGTGTTCGCGGCGGCCGTCACCGCCCGCCTGCTGTTCGGCAAGACCGATCTGACCATGACGCTCAACGGCGCACTGGCGGGCCTGGTGGCCATCACGGCCGAGCCTCTCGCCCATTCGCCGCTGTCTGCGACCATCATCGGCGCCGTGGGCGGCGTGCTGGTGGTGTTCTCCATCCTGGGACTGGACAAGATGAAGATCGACGATCCGGTCGGTGCCATCTCGGTGCACGGTGTGGTCGGTGTCTGGGGTCTGATCGCAGTGCTGTTCTCGCAAAACGAGAGCGTTACCGTGACCGGCCAGCTGGTCGGCATCGCGGTGATTTTTGCCTGGGTGTTCGTCGCCAGCTTCATCGTCTGGATGGTCATCAAGGCCGTTATGGGCATCCGCGTCAGCGAGGAAGAGGAATACGAGGGTGTCGATATCGGGGAATGCGGTCTGGAAGCCTATCCGGAATTTACCGGAAGCAAGGGTTCCGGCCTCTGAGGGCCTGTTTGTTAAAACAGGTTAGTCGTTTAACGGGCGCTTCGGCGCCCGTTTTTTTTGTACAACGAGTGCGCTATCTATTAACCACGAAGGACACGAAGGAACACAAAGGCGCCACCAAGGGGCCTAATGGTTTCTTGCTGCACAAATCAGGCACTGCAATAACGCCTTGCCGCACTGCGCGGGTTGCTGCCCGACAGAAATCCTTCGTGTGCCTTTGTGTAACTTTGTGGTTAGACCAGGGGTGCTGGATGCATCACAGCTGTTTGTGGCTGCCGTCGCAGAAAGGCTGGTCGCCGCTGTGCTTGCAGCCGCACAGCCACACCTTGGTGGTTTCGCTGATTTCGAACTTCACAGGCGCGAATTCGCTGCCCTTGTGGGAGCCGTCGCAGAACGGCTGGCTGGCGGACTTGCCGCAGGCGCACCACCAGTAGGTGCCGGGTTCCAGGTCAACGGCGTAGGGCGCTTTCTGTGCAATTGTCGGCTCGGCCATCTGGTTGTCCTCTTGGTAATCCATAGGTATCGTGATTACAATCCGGTGAGTATTCTCATACCGATGGGAGCCGACCTTACCCCGGCGCCCGGTCCGGGTAAAGTGTCACGCCGGGAGCCCTGTTTGTTCCAAGTCAGCAAT
>CBDTYI010000143.1:0-6966 GCA_965364565.1 uncultured Gammaproteobacteria bacterium
GCTCGTCACTGGCAGCCAGGGGCTGATCCAGACTGTCCGGCCCACTTTCGAACGATACCACCCCGATACTGAAAGACACCGGCCAAGTGCGCTCCTGCATGGCCTGCAGCAGACGCTGCTGGACGTGGGCGAACGCCTCCCGGACCGCGGCCCCGCCGGTCTCGGGAAACAGCACCGCAAATTCGTCACCGCCCAGGCGAGCCACCGTATCTGTCACGCGTAAGTTCGCCTTGAGGGTGTCCGCTACCGACATCAGCGCCGCGTCTCCGGCCCCGTGGCCCAGGGTATCGTTGATGTGTTTGAAATTGTCGATGTCCAGGTAGGCGAGCGAAAAGGCGCGGCTGAAGCGCGCACTGCGCGCATATTCCTCAGCCAAGCGTTCCTGAAAACCGAGCCGGTTAAGCGCCCCGGTCAGGTGGTCGGTCTTGGCCGCCAGCGCTTCGGCGTGCAGCAGGCCGCGAAACGCCGCCAGCAACACAGCAATGAGCAGAAAGATCGCCAGCCGCATAAAGGTGTTCCAGGGCAGTATGGCGGGATGCGAATATTGCTGCCCCGAACCGATATCGGTTATCAGCCAGGTGGCTGCCGCCAGCATCGACACCACGATCCCGAGTTTGCGCCCTCCGTACCAGGAGGCAATGGCGATCGGCAGCACGTAGAACAGCGCCGTTGAAATTTCGTGCCCGATCATCGAATCGAGCACGCCGATAATGAGCGTCATCAGCGCCGTAACGGCGCTGATGACGGCGAACGACATCTTGTCGAGGAACTTCAGCAGCGTCTTCATGGAGTCCTGACACAACCTCTGTGCAGCACGTGCCTGGCGCCGCGACGGGCCTGGGCCGGAAGAGCCCAGCCGGCGGGGTCCGAACAGGTGTCCTGTTCTGCGTCACAGTATAGCTCGGCGCCGGGTAGACCGCTGCAGGCCACCCGGCAGGCAAGGCTTGCTGTATTATGGGTTGCCCCCGGGCGCGGGCGGCAGGAGGAAGAAGCATGACTGACAGCCAGCTGGAGCAACTGAGTCGGCGCTTGCGCCGCTTCGCGCAGGAGCGCGACTGGGAGCAGTTTCACTCGCCCAAGAATCTGTCCATGGCCCTGATCGGCGAATGCGGCGAGCTGGTCGAGCACTTCCAGTGGCTCACCGAGGAACAGAGCTACGCCCTTGCGCCCGACAAGTTCGCCGAGGTGGAGCTGGAAATGGCCGACATCCAGATCTACCTGCTGCGGCTGGCCGAGCGGCTGGGTGTGGATCTGCTCGCCGCAGTGGAGCGCAAAATTGCCATCAACGAGCACAAGTACCCCGCCGATCGGGTGCGTGGCAGCGCGAAAAAATACACCGAGTACGACTGAGCCGCGTCCTGTTCCGCCCATCCATGCCAATTGAAACGGGCCCTATGCTGAGGTACCGCCACGTCTGCCACGCCGGCAATCACGCCGACGTGCTCAAGCACGCGGTGCTGGTGTGGATGCTTGAGTACCTGAAGCAGAAAGATAAACCGTTTCTGTTCATCGACACCCACGCCGGCGCCGGACTGTACCAGCTCACCAGCCCCTGGGCCCAGAAAAACCGCCAGTTCGACGGCGGCATCGGCCGTCTGCTGGAGTGCGGCCAGCTGCCCGCCGAGCTGGAGACCTACGTCGGACTGATCAAATCCCTGAACCGCCACCAGGCCCTACAGCACTACCCCGGCTCGCCATCACTGGCAGTCGCGCTCTTGCGCCCCGGGGACAGGGCGCGCCTGTTCGAACTGCACGGGGAGGAATTCCAGGCCCTGGGTTCACGGTTTCGCGGCGAGCGGCGCATCAAGGCGGAGCAGCAGGACGGCTTCCGGGCGCTGCCCGGGCTGCTGCCGCCCGCGCAGCGGCGTGCCCTGGTGCTGATCGATCCGCCCTACGAACGGAAGCGGGACTATGCGGCTGCGGTGACGGCACTGCAGGCTGCCTGGCGGCGCTTCCCGACCGGCCTCTACCTGCTCTGGTATCCAGTGGTACAGCGCACCCTCGTCGACCGCCTGGAGCGCGACCTCACAGCCAGCGGCGTGCGTGACGTGTTGCTCGCCGAGTTGGCGGTTGCGCCCGCGGGCCGCGGCGGGATGCACGCCAGCGGTCTGATTATCGTCAACCCGCCCTGGACACTGGAGCCGCAGTTACAGGGCCTGTTGGCGTTTTTCGCCACCGTGCTCGGGCCGCAGGGGCAGGGCAGCTATCGGCTCGAGACCCTGGTCGCGGAATGAACCCGCTAGCCGCTCAGGCGGCGGCGAATCGGGTCGCGCTGAACTGCTCGACGTCGGCGCGCAGGGTCGGAATCAGCGCCTGGCGCAGACCGGGCCTGCAGGGCTCGACGCTTTCATCGCTGACCCCGCAGATGTTGTCCAGCGCCGCGGTCAGCAGGGCGGGCAGCGCACTGCCTCCTCCGCTTGTCACGTCCTGGTGAAAGGCGGTGAGGTATTCCAGAGTGCGCTGCGGGAACGCCGCGCCTGCGCCTTCGCCAAAGGTTTCATTCACCTTCTGCGCAAAGGCCAGCGCATAGCGGCGCTGGATGTCCTTGTGCAGCTGGGCCAGGCTCATGGCCAGCAATGGCACGAAACCGGACAACATCACCACTTCGGTCGCATTGAGCGCCAGCGGTGTGCAGTCTGCGAACAGCTGCTCGAATTGCTGCGCCTGTTCTCCGGCAGCCCGGCCGCAAGCTTGTTGGATAAACGTGTCGGCGGTTATCTCCGTCTGTTGCTCAGATCCATGCATACGTAATCCTCCGTGGTGAGTAGCGATGGAGCCAGAGATACCCTGACGCTGTCTTGATCAGGGATCTCATGGCGGGTTAACGGGCGATTGCTGCGCGCCCGTCCCGGGCCTGCTGTGTCGGTCTGCGCACCGCGGTGCTGTCACTCGGTCGCCGCCGCTGCGCGGATGCTCAATAGCGGCGCTAAAGGCCACTTGTTCTGTGAATCGATAGCCCCAACTCGAACCCGAGTGCGCCAGCGCGTTCAACCAGCGCCACCGGAAACACGAACGACTGGGCGCGCGCATCTTTGTGCCGGAAGTCGAAATCCAGCAACGGCGCCTGCGGCAGGAGCAGATCGGCCAGCGCCCGGCATTGATCCGCATGCTCGGCCAGAAACGCCTGTGCGGATCGCAGCTGTTCCTCAAAGTGATCGCTTTCCGAGAGGCTGAGATCGAATCCGTCCTCGTATACCACCGCTCCGGAAAATGCGCCCTCCGACAGAACGTAATGGGTCGAGAGCCCGGCACCTTTTGCGCGCAGCATGCAGCCTGACATGCTACGCCTCCGGGCGCCCGCACCGTCCGAGGTGCGCAGCGCAAGCGGCACCGCGCCGCAGTGTTACGACGGGCGATTGGTCGAGCGCAATCCGCAACGAAACAGCGCCCGCATAACCCACGCAAGGGTTGTGAATATCCATATAAACAAACGACGCGCGCCCGATCAGAACAATAGTGAGACAGCCCTTGATCATATCCCTTGTAGCGATTGCAGCTAGCTATTGCAGCGTGGGGCGAATGCGCCGTCCAGCTGCTACCCGCTATGCCGTGTGCCGGCCCGGCCGATGACATTCCGCGACAGATTCAATCATCACACATCCCCATGCGATTGACAATTTAGGATGACAGTCCTATTGTTGTAGGACATACGTCCTATTCTATCGGTCAGGGAGAATCAGGTATGCCAGCAACGACGGTTCTGGTCACCGGTGCCAACGGCTTCGTCGGCAGTCACATACTCGAAGCACTGACGCGACGTGAAGACATCGTCCCCCTGGCCGCCTGCCGCGACCGGCGCAAGCTGCCGCCCGGCTATTCCGGTGCGGTGCGTGAGGGCGACCTGCGCAATCAGGCCTATTTGCAAGACCTGCTCGGGGATGTCGATGTTGTGTGTCACGCTGCGGCCTGGACGTCGGCGTGGAATCACGCCGCCGAATCGCAACGGCTGTTTCTGGAGCCCTCGCTGGCGCTGATCGACCAGGTTCTGCGCAGCGGAGTTTCGCGCTTCATCTTTCTGAGCTCAACCAGTGTCGCCGCACCTCATGCCTCCTCGGACCCGATGAGCCAGGCCGACGACGATCAGCGCCTGGCGCTCTGGCCCCATCTGCGCAACGTGGCACGCATTGAGCGCTATCTGCGCGATAACGCTGCCCGGACCTGCACCATGATCACGCTGCGCGCGGGTCTTTTCGCCGGTCGTCGCTATGGGCTGGGCGTGTTGCCCCTGCTGGTTCCGCGTCTCAGGACACACCTGGTCCCCTGGGTCAACGGCGGGAGAACCGGCATGCCGATCGTCGCGGGCGACGATATCGGTGAGGCGTTCGCACTCGCTGCGACCGCGCCGGCTCTGAATGGCTATCAGGGATTCAATATCGTGGGGCCGACGGTGCCCACGGCGCGTGAGGTGATTGCGTTCCTGAGCACGGAATACGGTCTGCCGACACCGCACTTCGGCGTGCCTTTTGCCATGGCCTACGCGTTTGCCCGAAGCATGGAGCTCCTGGACCGGTTTGTACCCTGGGAGCCCCTGGTGACGCGCAGCATTATTCATCTGCTCGAGGACACCGGCGCGACCAACGAGCGCGCGGGCACCATGCTGGGCTATGCACCGGAAGTGCACTGGAAGGAAGCGATCCGCATGCAGATGGAGGAAATGGCCGAACGCCAGAAAAGCCCGATGAAGATGTGCAGGCCGATAGCCCCGTAACGCTGTGGAAGGCTGCACGTATTCACTATATCATTCGCCGGCTTGTATGGTTCCGGACAGCGCAGGACCCGTGTTCAGTTAAATGGCCGCCAAAGGGGAACAGACTCGCCAGGAAATCGTTGCGGCCGCCAGGCGGCTGTTCTACCGGCGCGGTTACACCAATACGTCGTTCAGCGATATCGTCGCCGTGACCGGCGTGCAACGCGGCAACATTTACCATTATTTCAAGACCAAGGAGGACATTCTCGCCGCCGTCATTGAGCAGCGCCTGGTTGAAATTGAGGCTGCTCTGCGCAGCTGGGGTCAGGAATATGCCAGGCCGAAAGATCGGCTGCGCCGCTTTGTTCAGATGGTTGCCGCGAACAGGGGTGAACTCGCGCAGTACGGCTGCCCCATCGGCACACTCAGCGCGGAACTCGGCAAAGAGTCCTGCAACCTTCAGGACGCCAGTAGACGCCTGTTCGACCTGTTTCGCGACTGGCTGGCCGAGCAGTTCCGGCAGCTGGGGAAGTCGAAGCAGGCAAAATCGCTAGCCCTGCATTTGCTGGGTCGTAGCGAGGGTATCAGCATGATCGGACACGTCTACGCTGATCCGGCGCTGATCACGGCGGAGATAAAGACCCTGCAGAAATGGGTCGATGAGCTGTAGGGGTTGTTGCGGTTTTCCCGTCAGGTTCCAATACCGATGAGATCCGTATACCGCTTTAGGCCACCCCCTGCAGATCAACGTCACCCTCGAGGGACGGGCGCCCGGGCTTATTGCGCGCCCTGGTCGAAGGTTTTGCCAGCTTGCGCCAACTCGGATAATGCTCCTTTTATTACCCGTGCAGACGAATTCAGAAGCAGCGCCGCCAGGAGCGAGGCGATTATTATGTCCGGTAACCCCGAGTCGAATGTCCATACGCCAATGGCCGCAAGGATAACAGCCAGGTTCGACGCGATGTCATTTCGTGAGCATTCGAAAACAGAGCTCATATTGATGTCTTCGCGCCGATGGCGCCAGAGTAAAGCCAGACAAAGCGCATTTGCGGCCAGACCGGCGAGACTGAAGATGCTCATGACTTCGTATGAAGGCAGTACCGGGTTGACAAGCCTGTGTACTATCTGAGCCACCACAAAGCAGGCTGCAATGAAGATCAAGGCGCCTTTAAACAGCGCAATGCGCGCCTTCATGGCTGGTCCACGGGCCACCGCATACAAACTCAATCCATAGGTTAGCGCATCACCCAGGTTGTCCAGACTGTCCGATAACAAGGCGGTCGACTTGCCATAAAATGCTGCGGCGGCTATGGCAATGAACATGACAGCATTGATCCACAGGACCTTGGTCAATGTATCGCGCTGTCTCTCGCGCAGTGCGTCGACGACACAGTTGTTCTGGCAACAGGGTCCCACTGATCTCTCCCAAGCGCCTTAACGTCGCCCGTCAGGCGCAGCCCGAAACGAAGGGCGTCACATGTCAGTCAGCGCCCCGGCCGCCTGAAACGCTTGCGCGCGTGCGCCACTTTGGCTCTGATCACGCAGTCTACGACATGATCGTTGATCAGCCCCATTGCCTGCATAAAAGCATACACCGTGGTGGGACCGACGAATTTCCAGCCCAGTTTCTTCAGGTCCTTTGACAAGGCAAGCGATTCCGCGGATGTGGAGGCGGTCTGTGGTTCGGCGAGGTGCTTCGCGTCTGGTTCGTAACGCCAGATGAAGGCTGCCAGCGAACCTTCCCGTTTGACGAGTTCCCGGGCCTGTCGGGCATTGTTGATAACCGCCTCGATCTTGCCGCGGTGGCGGACAATCCCTTCGTCCTTGAGTAGACGATCGACGTCGCGCCCGGTGAAGCGCGCGATCCTGTCAAAGTCGAACTCACGGAAGGCAGTGCGAAAGTTCTCGCGCTTGGCGAGGATGGTGCGCCAGCTCAGCCCGGACTGAAAACTCTCCAGACTCAATTTCTCGAATAAGCGATGATCATCACTGACCGGGAAACCCCATTCGGTGTCATGATAGTCGAGAAACTCCGGTGCGGCGGCGCACCAGCGGCAGCGTGATTTTCCGTCGGGACCCACTATGGTTGTGCTCATGTGTTGTTCCGGTCTCGAAAAAAACTGGCGATGGGAAACGACTCAGCCGAGCAGAAATTGCACTCGCTCATTAGCCTTCGCGGGTACGACTTCGAGTATCTCCGCGCTGACAACATTTTCCGCTACCATATGGATCATTGTTTACCCTGCTTTGGAGCTCCGACAGCGTTCCTTGAGCATAAC
>CBDTYI010000144.1:0-6916 GCA_965364565.1 uncultured Gammaproteobacteria bacterium
GCAACCGCTTTATCGAGGGCCGGAATAATTGCGCACGTTGGAGGGGCAGGCCATCAATATGCCCTCACGGTCGCGTGGGTACGAAACCCGGCGAACAGCTTTCGATAACCGGGGGGTTCGGTAAGATGGGGTAATGGTGTTTTTCCGGTCGACGGAAGGAGGAAACGTGCCATGTGGACGCGATTGATTGTTTGCCTTCTGTGTTATCTGCCTGTGCAGGCCTCCGCGGCCATTGTTTTCGAGTTTGAAAGCGTCTGCACCGATTCAATTAGAAATATGGACTGCGCTTTCTTTGGTCTTGACGGCGGGGATCCGGTAACAGGCGGCTTCATTGTGGAAGATCAGTTCGGTGCGCCTGGCGCCATCAGCAACCTGTCCAACGATCAGTATCAGCTGAGCTTTACATTCGGCAGTCAGTCTTTTACGGAGCAGGACGCAATCGGTACTTTTAACTTCCTGGTCAGTATCGACGGTGCGGCGTTGTCATCGATACTGGCGAATTTTCAGAATGCAAATGGCGCGCAACTCACGCTGCTGACAGTCAGCACGGCGAACATTGCCCTGGATGGACACGAGGCCGATACCTTCGGCGGCGGTGGAGGATGGATGCTCGCCGAAGGTTCGGATGTATTTACGAGTCCGGTACCGTTGCCGGCTTCGCTCTGGCTGTTCCTGTCGGCCGTAAGCACGCTGGGGTTTATGCTGCGCCGTAACGGCAGAAGTGGGGCGCCTTTTTTACCTCAATAGCCGCCTTCACGCCGCGTTGCCGAACCAGAACACCCGATCCTTTTGCAGCAACTCATCGTGACGCATGTAGTGCGTTCCGTCGCAGGAAAAGGTCAGGCTCACCAGGCCATTGAACATGTTGATGGACGCCATGCGCAGATAGATGGTGTCGTCGGCCAGACGCAATGCCTGCATGGTTTCCAGCACCCGCGGAATGTCCGCGGCAGGAATCAACGCGTTGTCGGGGTAGGGGCGGCGCGGGTAAACCAGGCAGATATCCGGGTCGGTCAACGCCTCGTGATCGAGTATGCGGTAGCGGTACGGGTCATCCACCGTCCAGATGGTGGCCTGGCTGCTCGCGAAGTGAATCTGGCACTGAAAGACCCCGCGTTCTGTCACCAACTCCTCCAGGATGGACAGCGCCTGGCCCAGGTTGCGATCCATCGGGCTCTCGACCCGGGTCTGCTGAAACAGCGTGCTCCTGATCGCCGGATCGCCCTTGATCTGTCGCCAGTTGCCGGGTTCCTCGTACAGCTCAGAGTCGACTGGCAGATCGCGCAGGTCGAAATCGGCGCCCAGATAGCCGAGGGTTCCCCGCTCCGAACGAATCACCTGCAGCGCGGTCAGCGAGGGCCGGTTGTTGAGCAGACTGATATAGGCATCCGATAACAGGAATCCCCAGGGCGGAACCTGCTCCTGCATATAGGGACGTTGCGACCGGTCACGGCCATAGTGCCCGGGCGCGATCCCGGCGTGCCCTATATTGTCGCAGATCTGCGTGCCGTCGGTGCCGAGCACATAAAGCCAGCTGCAGTCGGGGACGGTACCAAGACCGTCCAGCAGATAGCGGTTCAGACGATCTCGGTCGCCCCACGCGGGGACGCACTGTTCCCCCAGCCGCGCCAGGGGCTCGCGGAGCTTGTACGCCAGTTGTTCACGTTGCCGGTAGATACTGTCTTTCCATGCTTGATACATTCTTGTTTTCCTCCCTGTGGATGCATTGACGCCTGGTGCGCTCGCGGTTTCCGACCCGGCGAGGGCTTTGATGGGACCCGTTTGCGGACCCGGAGTTCAAATGCATTGCCGACGCTTCAACAATCCTCAACAATACTGCAGCAATGAGTATGCCAGTGGCTCGGGCGACGCCCAATTCGCTGTAAATACAGTCACAATGGCATTGGTGGCAACAGAGTCGGCGGATCCCGCTGTCTGTTTCTGTCACCGGGCGACGACATGACAAGGGCGTTCGAGAGCAATTCCTTCGAATTTTAGGGATAATTGTCCCCTGAACCCTTATTGGGAAGCCATGCCATGCATATCGAATTCTACGGGGCCACCAGCGGTATCACCGGGTCCTGTCATATCATCAGGGCCAACGGTCACCTGGTGCTGCTGGACTGCGGGTTGATCCAGGGGCGGCGCGAAGTGGAGGCGCTGAACCGCGAGCCGTTTCCGTTTGCGCCGGATGATATCAGTGCCGTGGTACTCAGCCACGCGCATATCGATCACTCGGGTCGCCTGCCGCTGCTGGTCAAGCAGGGCTACCGCGGGCCGATCTATGCCCACAAAGCCACCTGTGACCTGTGTGAAATCCTGCTCGAGGATTCGGCTTCCCTGCAGGAGCGCGATGCCCAGTACGAAAACAAGTGGCGCAAGCGCAAGAACAAGCCGTTGGTCGAGCCGCTGTACAGCATCGACGACGCGCGCGACGCGCTGGCCAACATTGTCGGCCTCCGCTATAAGCAGAAGCAGGAGATTTTGCCAGGCGTCAGCATCCGCTTTCAGGATGCCGGGCATATCCTCGGTTCGTGCAGTGTGGAACTGTGGCTGGATGAAGACGGCAGGCAGCGCAAGGTCGTGTTCAGCGGTGACCTGGGACAGTACGACACGCCGATCCTGAACGATCCCGCGGTCATCGAGGCAGCCGACCACGTGCTGATCGAGAGCACCTACGGTAACCGCCGTCACCGTGACCGGCAGATGACCATCGACGAAATCGGTGAGATCATCAGCGCCGCCAGTCATCAGCACGGCAACCTGCTGATTCCCGCCTTCTCGGTCGGCCGCAGTCAGGAGATTCTGTATTTTCTCGGCAAGTATTACGAGCAGTGGGAACTGGATCGCTGGGAGGTCTTTCTCGACAGCCCGATGGCGATCAAGGCAAGCAAGGTCTACTGGGACTACCCGCACCTCTACGACGAGGAGGCAACGCACCTGCGGCGCAACATCAACGAGATGCCGCCGCTGCGCAACCTGCACCTGACTCCGGGCGTGGAGGAATCGATGGCGATCAACAACATCAAGAGCGGTGCCATCATCATTGCCGGCAGCGGCATGTGCAACGGCGGGCGTATTGTGCATCACCTCAAACGCAACATAGCGCGTGAAGGTGCACACGTGATGATTGTCGGTTACCAGGCCGGCGGTACGCTGGGGCGCAGGCTGGTGGACGGCGAGTCGCAGGTGAAGATCCACGGCGAGTACTACCCGGTGCGGGCAAAGATCCACACCGTGGGCGGTCTGTCCGCGCACGCCGATGTCGATGACCTGAGCCGCTGGATCGGAAATTTCACCAACGGCCCGGCGGTGCACGTGGTGCACGGCGAACCGCAGTCCAAGCAGGATTTTCGCGACCACCTGGAGCGCGAGCTGGGGTTGCGCGCCGATGTACCGGCGCAGGGGCAGGTACTGGAGCTGTGAATTCCAACAGGAGGGGGCCAGCAGGTATCGGCAGCGAGTGCGGTCGGGCCCCTGTGCGCGTAAATACGGACCGCAGCAGGGCGCCCAACACCGCATGGGAGGTCGAGACGCAATCTGCGACAGGTTCGACTATAGTCAGTCAACGGGAGGACTAATCGCATGGCAAGCAAACAACGGCTGTGTGTCGGTCTGCTGCTCGTCTGCAGTATGGCCGCCGCCCAGGAAACACCCCGCGACAACGGTGGCTGGCCGACTCACCTCGGGGTGCGGGGCGGCCAGGGCGAGGCTGCGGCCGCGGAAGCGGCCGTACCGCGCGCCGTGCGGGTCACGCGCGGGCTGCTGGAACAGGCGCTGGGGACTGCGCATGCCGGCGAGCCATTGACCGGCGAGGCGCTGTACAACAGCGACAAGGCCCCGGATTCGATGCTCTACGATCTGCCCCGGGAGGTCGTGCCGGGGGTGTGGTCGGCGATCGGCGCCACGGCGCCGGGCACTTATGCCAATTCCGGGCACAACAACAACCTTTCGTTCGTAGTGACCGATGCCGGTGTGCTGGTGGTCAATGCCGGCGACAACTACCTGCTGGCCAAGGCCCTGCACGACGAGATCAAGAAGATCACGGACCAGCCGGTCAAGTACGTGGTGCTGGAGAACGGCCAGGGTCACGCCATGCTGGGTGCGAGTTACTGGCAGGAGCAGGGTGTGCCGGTGATCGCGCATGCCGATGCGGCACACGAAATCGAGCAGCAGTCGTTCGCGCTGCTGGAAACCATGCAGGGGCGTGCCCGGGATAAAGCCGCCGGCACCAGGGTGGTGCTGCCCGATGAAACCTTCAACGATGAAAAGATCATCGAACTGGGCGGCGAGCGCATCGAGCTCTTGTATCTCGGCCCGGCGCACAGCCCAGGCGATATTGTCGTGTGGCTGCCGGACAGGAAGCTGGTGATCTCGGGCGACATGGCGTTCCACCAGCGCATGCTGCCGTTGTTCGAACATACCGATTCAAAGGCCTGGATCGAGACCTGGGATGCATTCGAGGCCCTGGGTGCCGAGGTGGTTATTCCCGGGCACGGCGAGCCCACCGACATGGCAACGGTGCGCAAGTACACGCGTGATTACCTCGTGTACCTGCGCGAGAAAATCGGTGCCCTGATCGAAGACGGCGGCACCTTGCAGCAGGCTTACGAAATCGACCAGTCGCCGTATATGCACCTGCCGACTGCAGAGTTTCTTGCCAAGCGCAACGCGGGACAGGTCTTTCAGAGTATGGAGTTTGAGTTCTGAACAACTGGGTTCAGAGAGCAATTGTTGCTAAGGAACCTCTGATTAATTCGCTTCTCGTCATCCCGGCGCATGCCGGGATCCAGTGAATGCAACGCTATGGATTCCGGCATGCGCCGGAATGACGGATTAACCAGAAGTTCCCTAATATTCGAATCAATTGTGCTCGGACCCTCATTTAGCCATTTACAGGGGAAGTCAAAATGAGAACAACACTCTGTCCGTTTCTGCTTGCTCTCGCGTTCCTTGCGCCGGCGGGTTTCGCAAGCGCAGATGACAGTCCGGAGCTGCGCAAGCAGCGCCAGGATGCCCAGAGAGAGCGCCAGCAGCAGGTGCTCGCGCGCAACAAGGAAGTCAACGAGGCCAACCGGGCTTTTCGCGCGTACACGCATGACCTGAAGATGCAATACCGGGAGCAGGAGAGGGATCTGGATACCGAGTTCAAACTGCGCGAGGTGGATCTCAAGGCGGATCACGATGCCAGGGCCGCGGGCGCTGAAGCTGACTATCAGAAGAAGCTCATGAGCCTGTTCATGAATCCGGGCGGGGAGATTACGGATCAGGCTGTCCAGCAGATGCAGGCAGAGGCAAAGGCCTTTTCCGACGCGCTGTTTGACCTGAAGCGGCAGTCCGCTGAAGAGCTGCACGAGGCATTCATCGCCAACGAGCAAAGCAAGCACGAGTTGCTGAGCGAAAGGGACGAGCTGGCACTGGACGAAGCCGCGTCGCTGGGGTTGACGCGCAAGTATTCCCCGATTCTCGCCACGCCGCTCGGCGACGGGCTCACCGCGCAGGAGCAGCGCTGGAACGAAAAGGAAACCAGGGATGTCGCCAGGCTCGAGGAACGCAACAGCAAAGCCCTGAGTGAATTTCGCAACGGTGCGAAGCTGCGGGAATGGGAAATAGAAAACCTGAATGAGGATTTCAGCCTGCTCTGGGAGGAGAAAGCCAAACTGCACGCGCTGGATTCGCAACAGGGTTTCTACAACGTTCTGTTCCTGCAGGCGGCCCAGGGGCAACAGTTCGACCAGCAGAAGTTCATGGCGGAGATGGCGGAGATCAACGAGAAGAAGAAGCTGATCGGTATCGAGTATAGAAAGATCCGCGACAAGAACCGCATCACGCGCCGCGAGGAGAGAAAGGCGATCCTCGCCGAGTGATGGCACGCCGCCACATGCCTCGCGCCTGCGTTGCCGGCTGTGGCGGGGCAGAGCAACGGCGGGTTTCAGGCTGCAGAACCCAGGTCCTACGATGTTCCAGTTTCGATGCGTAGCACGCTTGTCATACAGTCACACCGCGCGCCGTTGCCGTATCGCTGGATAGAGCGCTGCCTGGAGTCGGTGCGTAACTGGTGCGCGCTGCGCGGCTTTGAATACCGTTTCACGGGTGACGAACTGTTTGACTGCGTGCCCCAATCGATTCGCGAGAAGACCCGTAGTCAACCTGTTATCGCCACCGATCTGGCGCGCCTGCTCACACTTCGGGATGCGCTGAACACGGGATACGAAAGAGTTGTCTGGATGGACGCGGATGTTCTGATTCTGGATCCGTCGGCTTTCGCCCTGCCCGATGTGCCCTGTGCGTTTGGTCGTGAGGTCTGGGTGCAGCACGACCGGTACGGCAGGCTGAAGAGCTATAAGAAGATTCACAACGCGTTCCTGATGTTTGCGCAGGGTGACAGCTTTCTGGACTTCTACGCGGACAGCGCGGAGCGTTTGTTGCGGCGCAATGACGGGCCTGTGCCCGCTCAGTTTATCGGCCCGAAATTGCTGACCGCACTGCACAATGTTGTCGGGTTACCGGTTCTGGAGTCCGCCGGAATGCTGAGCCCGATGGTCATCAGGAATATCCTTGCGGGCGCAGGGCCTGCCCTGGATCTGTTCGTGAAACGTTCGCCGCAACCCATCGCGGCGGCAAACCTCTGTGCCTCCAGCTGTGACAGGGGCGAGCTATCGGAACGGGAGATGGAATGTCTCATCGACACCCTGCCACGAAACGCGGACGTGCATTTCGGCCAACACTTAGCAGCACCGATCGCGGTACCCTGAGCGTGCCCCCGCTGTCGCGTGGCATGGATACATGGCCATGATGAAACCACAAGCGCATACGCGAAAATCGCATAACCGTTTATAAAATCGAGTGATTTATTGTTTTCCGGGGGTCGCCGCGGCGCCGCAGAACCGGTTGGAAGGTTCCAACCCGTGATGCA
>CBDTYI010000145.1:0-6912 GCA_965364565.1 uncultured Gammaproteobacteria bacterium
CGGACTACCTGCCGCTGTTCAAGGCGGCCTTTCCGGATGGCCCGAATGCGGTGAATTATCCAGACGACATCACTTACGTGCATGCCGCCAATGCCATCGCCGCCTTCGAAACTGCTGCCTGGCGTTTCGATAACAGCCCGTTCGATCGCTATTTACGTGGCGAGAAGGCCGCCATGAGTCCGTCTGCCAAGCGCGGCATGCGGGTGTTCTATGGCAAGGGCGGCTGCGCTGGTTGCCATTCCGGCAAGTTCCAGACCGATCAGGGCTTCCATGCTATTGCCATGCCGCAGATCGGTCCGGGCAAGGGTGATAACTTGGATGGGTACGACGCTGGACACGATGACTTCGGTCGAGACCGGGTTACGGGCGATATCGCTGACCGCTTCAAGTTCCGAACCCCGATCCTGCGCAATGTGGAGCTGACCCCGCCTTATGGGCACGCCGGCGCCTATAACACGCTGGAGGCGGTGGTCCGGCATCACCTCGATCCTATCAACTCGCTTTATAACTATGATCAGACCCAGGTCGTGATGCCGTCGCGGGGGGACCTCGATGAGCAGGATTTCGTTGTCATGGATACCCTGGCCCGTGTTGATGCAATTGCTGCAGCTAATGAACTGGCCCCGGTCAGACTGCACGAGAAACAGATCGCCGACCTGATCGAGTTCCTGCACGCACTGACCGACCCGGCTGCCTTGGACCTGCGCAATGATATGCCGGCGAGTGTGCCCAGCGGCCTGCCGCTAGCGGACTAGACAACTTTTGGTAACATGATCGTATAGAAGAAGCACACCGGGGCGGTGCTAAACTGCCCCGGTCGATGGTGTTTATTTCGCCGATTTGGCTCTTTAGGAGATCTGCGCCGATCACAGCAAACGCGGGAGTGGCGGCAAGGCCGATACTGGCAGCGTACTGCATGCCAGTTCCGGAGTATGCCCATCGGCAAGTCGAGGGTTACCTCAGCGTCTGCCTGGAGAATGGCTTCGTGAGGGCGCGGGACTTCCGCGACCTGCCGCTGATGATCCTCGAGCAGATCCCTCACTGCTCCAAGCACTACAAGGGCCTCGACGAAGGCAAGTGGCTGAACGTGGAAGACTTGGCGGACACGGAAGAAGCCAAGGAAGGCACACCAAGGAAATTCAGGGTAAGTGGGAATTCGGTTGCTCCGTAGATCGTTACACAGAGATCTCTGCTCCGAAAACCTCGTATGACCGTGTGTGACTTACTGGTTGATCTTTCTTGTTCGGCTGCATTCCGTGTATTCAGTAGCAAGTCTTTCTTCCTACCCCGGCGTGTTCTTCTCCACCCAGCGGCTACCGTTGGTGAGTTGTTCCTTTTTCCAGAACGGTGCCCTGGATTTGAGCTCTTCCATGAGATAGCGGCTGGCTTCGAACGCATCCTTGCGGCGTGCGGACCAGACCGCCACCAGCACAATGGGCTCGCCCGGCTTCAATTCACCCACGCGGTGCACGATCAGGGTGTCGATCAGCTCCCAGCGCCGCGCGGCTTCGGTGGCGATCTTCTCAAGGTGGGACTCGGTCATGCCGGGATAATGCTCCAGAAACAGGCTCTGCACGGCATCACCCTGGTTGAAATCCCGCATGGTCCCGACGAACACCGCGGTGGCGCCAAACTGTCCCGCCTCCATACCCGGCCGGGTGCGCTGATAGTCCGCCAGGCAGGCCCAGGGATCGAAGCCCGCAGCCAGAATCCGGACGCTCATCGACCGCCGCCCGTCACCGGTGGAAAGAAGGCGACTTCGTCGCCGTCCGCCAGGGGACAATCGACTTTCACATACTCCATGTTGCGCGCCGCCAGCACGTTGTCCGGCAGTGGTTGCTCCGGCACCGCCACGGACCATAACTCGGCTACGGTAATATTGTCGGGCACGGTCAGCAGCCGCTCCGCGACTCCGAGGCGCTCGCGTAGCGAGGCGAAAAATCGAACCTGAATGCGCATCATGAAGACCTGCATTGCGCGCCCCGTTGCGGGCACCTATAGTACCGGTTCGCTGAGAATCAAGAGGTTCCGGCACACCCTGAGCCGGATTGTAGCAAACCACCGGGCGTACGGAGCGCAACAGTGACTGACCTGACACACTTCGACGCCGCCGGCCAGGCCCATATGGTCGACGTGGGAGATAAGCCCATATCCACGCGCCGTGCCATTGCCGAGGGGCAAATCTGCATGCGCGCCGAGACGCTGGAACAGATCCGGGCCGGAGATCACAGCAAAGGGGACGTGCTCGGCGTGGCGCGCATCGCCGGGATCATGGCGGCAAAGAAAACCCCCGAGCTGGTCCCCTTGTGCCACCCGCTGGCGCTGACCCGGGTGGAAATCGAACTGGAAACCCGCGACCAGCCGCCTGCTGTCTACTGCCGCAGCACAGTGGAAACGCGCGGCCAGACCGGGGTGGAAATGGAGGCCCTCGCGGCCGTGCAGGTTACGCTGCTCACGGTCTACGACATGTGCAAGGCAGTGGACCGCGGCATGAGCATCGAGCAGGTCCGGCTGGTCGAGAAACTGGGCGGCAAATCGGGTCACTGGCGCCGCGCCGACACCTGATACGACCGGCCGCACCAGGTCCGACAGGCGACGGCAACAGCAGCGGCAGACACGGAGCACGGGAGAACAGTGCCCGGGAGGGCCCGGCGCAGCGGTCGCGAGGCAGCCAGGCGGACCTGTCGGCTTTCCCCGCGCTCTGTAACGGTGCCGATGAAGTGCTGTCCGCCGCCCCTGGGCCGAACCGGGAAGTCACTCTCTTTTCAACCGGTTGGAGCAAACCATGCGCCGTCGAACCACTGCCGGCGGAGGGATCCTGCAGGAGCTGCGGCTGGCCGGGATGCCCGCCGACCGTTTATACTTTCTATTATGCAATGGTTAACTCTGGTTCCCGAAGACGCCGGCGTGCAGCGGCTGCGCGCCGAGCGCCCCGTCACCGCCAGTACCGGCCAGCTGGACACGGTGGCGCGGTATCCCTCCAGTCATCCGGTGCAGATCGGTGAGACACACCTGCGTGCTCCTGCGCCACGCCGGGAGCGGCGCCGCGGCGAGCGGCGCCAGGGCGACCGCCGCGGACAACAGCTGGCCAGCGCCTTCGATACCCGTGGCAAGCATGACCGCCGCGGCTGCCAGGATCGCCGCCAATCCACGGGCGCGGCGGCCATAACAGCCAAGGGCGCCGGCATCGATGTCTATGCCTGAGCCGCCGCAACGACAGGCAACCGCATCCGACAGCCCCGTTCCCTCTCCCTGCATTCGCCACTGTTGTCTGGACGCCAACGACACCTGCCTCGGTTGTTTCCGAACCGTGGCAGAGATCGCGGCCTGGAGCTGCAGCACCGACAGCGCCAGGCGGACCATTCTGGCCCGGGCGGCGCAGCGGAAGCAGCACCTTACCGGCACCTGAGGCACACCTGTCCACGGCATGATCGACGCACCCCTTAACGCGCAACTCATCGAGTTCATACAGCGCTCCCCGACCCCGTTTCACGCCACCGCGGAGCTGAAACAGCGGCTGCTGCGGGCCGGCTATGTCGAACTCAAGGAAGGCGATCGCTGGCAGCTGCAGCCAGGCGGGCGCTACCTGGTGGTGCGCAATGATTCATCGCTCATCGCCTTCGCGCTCGGCAGCGCCGCCCCCGCGGAAACCGGATTCCGCATGGTCGGCGCGCACACCGACAGTCCCTGTCTGCGCGTCAAGCCGGAACCCGAGTCGGTCAACAAGGGCTATTACCAGCTGGGGGTGGAAGTGTATGGCGGCGCCCTGCTCAACCCCTGGTTCGATCGCGACCTGTCGCTGGCCGGGCGCATCAGCTACCGCGACCAGGAGCGGAAACTGGGCAGCGTGCTGATCAATTTCGAACGGCCCGTCGCCATGATACCCAGCCTGGCCATTCACCTGGATCGTGAAGTCAACAATGCCCGCAGCATCAATGCGCAGACCGACCTGCCGCCGGTGTTGATGCGCTGCGATGAGCAACAGCCACAGGAGTTCCGCCAGCTGTTGCTGGCCCAGGCCCGCCAGCAGCACCCGGACCTGGGCATCGAAACGGTGCTGGACTTCGAACTCAGCTTTTATGACTGCCAGCCGGGCGCGGTGCTCGGCCTGCAACACGAGTTTATCGCTGCTGCGCGCCTGGATAACCTGCTCAGCTGCTTCATCGGCCTGCGGGCGCTGCTGGACAGCGACGCGCGGCTGGCGCGACTGCTGGTGTGCAACGACCACGAGGAAGTCGGCAGCGCCTCAGCCTGTGGCGCCGACGGACCGTTCCTCAAGTCGGTGCTGCAGCGCGTGTGCAGCGACACCGAGTCGCTGGCGCGCTGCATCGACCGCTCCTGGCTGATCTCGGCCGACAATGCGCACGGCATCCACCCCAACTACGCGGACAAGCACGATGCCAGTCACGGCCCGCTGCTGAACCGGGGGCCGGTGATCAAGATCAATGCCAACCAGCGCTATGCCACCAGCAGCGAAAGCGCGGCCCTGTTCCGCCTGCTGTGCGAACAGACCGGGGTGCCGGTGCAGTCGTTCGTGGTGCGCACCGACATGGCGTGCGGCAGCACCATCGGGCCGCTCACTGCCGCAAACATCGGCGTGCGCACCCTCGACGTCGGCGTGCCCACCTTTGCCATGCATTCGCTTCGCGAGCTGGCCGGCGCCGCCGACACCGGCCACCTGCTGGCGGCGCTGAAGGCGTTCTTTGCCTACAATGGGTAGCGGGCGCCCTGCGTAAACAGCATTCTTTACCCCTGGCGGGCGGGGGCACTACAATCGGGCAGGCTCCCACCGGCGTGAAAGGGCGGTAATGTCAAAACAAAGACGCGCATTAGTAGTCGACGACTCCAAGTCCGCACGCCTGGTTCTGCGTCGCATGCTGGAAAAACACGGCATCACGGTCGAGACGGTGGAATCGGCACGGGCGGCGCTGGACTTCCTCGGCACTCAGCGCCCCGACGTCATTTTCATGGACCATATGATGCCGGGCATGGACGGCTTCGAAGCCGTGCGGGCGATCAAGAACAACCCCCAGACCGCCACCATCCCGGTCATGATGTATACCTCCAAGGGCGGCGACCTGTACCTCGGCCAGGCACGCGCTCTCGGCGCGGTCGGCGTACTCCCAAAGACGGTGGCACCCGCGGAGCTGTTCGACTCCCTGCAGCGCATCGGCCTGGTCGAGGACCGCCGCGACGGCCCGCGCGGCCTGGATGAGGACGCGGCCTCGGAACGCGCCGAGGACCTGCCCGCGGCGGCCATGCCGGCGGCGCGTTTCATGGAACCCGGCATGCGCCAGCCGGCCGGCACACTGGACCTGAACGAACTGGATACGCACGTGCGCGGGCTGCTCGATGAGCAGCGCGTGGAAATCCGCAAGGACGTGCTGGTCAGCATGGAGACGGTAGCGCGCCAGGCCGGCAGCAAGCTCAACCGGGAGCTGGACGAGCGCCTGCAACTGCTGTCAGGCCGGCAGCCCTCTGGCGAAAGACGCTCGGGCCTGACACTGACGGTGCTGATCGTGCTGCTGTTCGCGTCCATGGCGTGGAACCTGATGCTGAGCCGCGAGCCGCACGAAACCGCCGTCGCCGGCGGCAACGCAACCCGGCTGGCGGTCCCGCAGCAGGCCGAACAGGCCGTGTCCCGGCTGAAGGCGCTGCAGACCGAAACCATCGGCCTGCTGACGGCCAGCTGGAAAGCACTGGACTGGGCGATCAATCAGTCGCTGCAATACCCCTATGACGAGATCGCGCTGGACAACCAGCGCATCGAACTTGTTCAGCAACTGCTGGAACGACTCAGCGCGGCGGGATACCGGGGCAGGATCGTGCTGGAAACCCACGCCGGCGAATTCTGCCTGGTGGGCGACCAGGACAACGGCTTTCGCCTGCCGGCGGGGGATGTCGGCGCCGATCAGTGTGACTTCGTCGGCAACCCGGTGCAGGCCGCCGACCTGCCCTCGGCGCACCAGTCGCTGGCGTTCGCCAATTTCATCAACAGCACCCCCTTGCTGCAGGACGCCGACTACTCCCTGGACGTGGTAGCCGCGTCACGCGCCGAGCCGCTGTTCGACTACCCGGAGAAATCCGCTCAGACCACGGCGGCGGCCTGGAACGAAATCGCCGCGAAGAACAACCGCCTGGTCATCCGGCTGGAACCGGAATAAGAAACCACGCCCGCTGGCTGGCGGGTGCACTGCGCGCGGCACCGCAGGTTCAGGCCTTCTTGTAAATCTCCGCCCCGCCCTGCACGAATTCGACCGACTTCTCTTCCATGCCCTTGCTGAGCGCCTCGCGCTCCGACATGCCGTGTTCGCGGGCATAGTCGCGCACGTCCTGGGTGATTTTCATGGAACAGAAATGCGGTCCGCACATGGAGCAGAAATGCGCCACCTTGGCGGAATCCTTGGGCAGCGTCTGGTCGTGGAATTCACGCGCCTTCTCGGGATCCAGGCCCAGGTTGAACTGGTCCTCCCAGCGGAATTCGAAACGCGCCTTGGACATGGCATTGTCGCGCACCTGCGCGCCCGGGTGTCCCTTGGCGAGATCCGCGGCGTGGGCGGCGATCTTGTAGGTGATGATGCCTTCGCGCACGTCCTGCTTGTTGGGCAGGCCCAGGTGCTCCTTGGGCGTGACGTAGCACAGCATGGCGGTGCCGTACCAGCCGATCTGGGCGGCGCCGATGGCCGAGGTGATGTGATCGTAGGCCGGCGCGATGTCGGTGGTCAGCGGCCCCAGGGTGTAGAACGGCGCCTCGTAACAATCGCGCAGCTCCTTGTCCATGTTCTCCTTGATGAGCTGCATGGGCACGTGCCCCGGACCCTCGATCATCACCTGCACGTCGTGCTCCCAGGCGATGCGGGTCAGCTCGCCGAGGGTTTCCAGCTCGCCGAACTGGGCGGCATCGTTGGCGTC
>CBDTYI010000146.1:0-6875 GCA_965364565.1 uncultured Gammaproteobacteria bacterium
CTTCGCCGTGGATACGGCTCACGCCGTTGTGGAAACGCGAACCGCGCAGCGCCAGAACCGTCTGGTTGAAGCCGCCCGGGTTGGCGTGACTGGAACCCAGCGCGAGAAAATCGGTCATGGGCAGTTTGAGCTCGTCCACGTAGCTGGTGAAGTAGCTGTACACCAGCTCGTGGTCAAAGATGTCGTGGCCGGCCGGCACCGGGGTGTGAGTGGTGAACACAGTGGCGGCGGCAACCTGCTCCAGGGCGCTGGAAAAATCCAGCCCGCTCGCCACCAGTTCGCGGCAGCGCTCCAGAATCTGGAAAGCGGCATGGCCTTCATTGATGTGCCACACCGTCGGTTCCAAACCGAGCAGCCGCAGGGCGCGTACCCCGCCCAGGCCAAGCACCAGTTCCTGCTGTATGCGGGTATTGATGTCGCCGCCATACAGCTGGTAGGTGATGGCGCGGTCGGTATCTTCGTTTTCCGGCAGATCGCTGTCCAGCAGGTACAGCCGGATGTGGCCGGCGCTGGCCTGCCAGATTCTCAGCTGCACTTCGCGCCCCGGGAAATCCACCGTTACGCGCAGTTCCCTGCCGTCCTTGCCGCACACCGCAGTCAGCGGTAGCTGGTCGAAATCGGTGGTGGTGTAGTGGGCAACCTGGCTGCCGTGTTCGTCGATGGTCTGGGTGAAATAGCCCTGGCGGTACAGCATGCCCACCGCCACGAACGGGATGCTCAGGTCGCTGGCCGCCTTGCAATGGTCGCCGGCCAGAATACCGAGGCCGCCGGAATAGATCGGCAGGCTTTCGTGCAGGCCGAATTCGGCGCAGAAATAGGCTACCAGGTCGGCTTCCGGATCCAGATACTGATCGATGTTCCTGCGCTGCTCGGCCTGCAGGTAGGTGTCATAGGTCGACAACACACGATTATACGCTTCCACATAGATGCGGTCCTCGGCCGCCTCGTCCAGGCGCTGCTGGGCAACCCGGCGCAGAAACACCTTGGGATTGTGACCCGAACTCTCCCACAGCGGTGGATCGAGGCGGAAGAACAGCGAACGTACGGAACGGTCCCAGCTGTACAGCAGGTCGTTGGCGAGTTCTTCGAGGCGCTCAAGTTCCGGTGGAATTCGAGGTTGGACTTCCAGCGCAAAACGGGTTCCGGACATGCTGTCTCCGATTAGTGGTCTTTCCAGGGTGCCCAGCCGGCGAACGCATCGCTTGCACAAGCCATACCAGCTGCCGCCGACGTCGCTGTGCGGCGCAGTGCGGCATTATAGGTCAATCGGCTGCGGGTCGAAACGTGCAGCTGACGCGCCCCCGAATGGGGCATAACGGTCGCCACAGCCACGCAATCGTGCGCTTGCCGCGCCGCCGGCATACGCACGGCGCGCGCGGCTGACTATACTGAAACTAGGCGGTAACCAGGAGCGCAGGCAGATGAAAGACCCGTTGCGGCACGACCCCGTCGACATGGTTGGCGAAGCCTACGAACGGATGCTGGAGCGCGCCATGGCAGATGCCCGCAAGGCAGGCGAACACACGGGGCCCGCCCTGCACCGTCTGATCGATACGGCGCGCGACAAGGCCATCGAACTCGAAGAGCTGTCACGCGAAGAGGCGGAGCGGATCGCTGCTTACCTGAAGCGGGATCTGACCGACGCGGGGGAATTTCTGGCCGATACCGGCGACGAACTCAAGGACTGGCTCGGCTTCGAAACGCGCCTGATCGAAAACCAGTTGCTGGACCTGTTCATGAGCGCCGCCGACAGGACGACGGTCGAGTTGCTCGATCTCAAGGAACAGGCCAGGCAGGCGTCGAGCTACCACGCCGGCGAAGTGACCGGACCGGGAACCCTGCAGTGCGATGCCTGCGGGGCGAAACAGCACTTCCATAAGCCGCGCCGGATATCCCCCTGTCCCGAGTGTCACGCGACGGTCTTTCACCGCCCGGGCGCGGGCAACCTGTCCGAGCCATCATGACCCGGGCAGACTGCTGGCCCGCGTGCCGACCACCTGTTAAATAAACGGAAGCAGCTGCCGATAGGCTAACTGTCAGCAATGCCTGATGCCCCACCTGGCTTGCGAAGTCATCGCGACCGAGACAGTCGGGTGGGGCGCTTAGGCTTGGATCGACCTGCCCTTGCCGGGCGCTGATGCCCCATTCCATCCTTGCGTATCTTTCTTCACTCGTCGTGGTCCGAAGCGCGACTTGCGTACAACGTTGCGTCGTAGCGGCAAAAACCATGGTCGGGTAGCCGGATCGGACCGGGCAGGGCAGGGCTACGGTTCGCGTGTGTGTCCCGGGGGCGGCTGGGGTGGTGCCGAGGGCGAGACTCGAACTCGCACTCCCGTGAAGGAACCTGATTTTGAGTCAGGCGCGTCTACCAGTTCCGCCACCCCGGCCAAGGACGCACGCGTACCCCCCCCGGTTGGGCTCCGCGCGCAATCTGAACGCGTCAGTATAAGGATTCTCGCCTCAGCCGCAAGCAAGCGCTGTGGTACCATGCCGCGCCATGCGAGTCAGCGACTTCGACTATGAATTACCGCGTGACCTGATAGCGGATCACCCGGCCCAGCCGCGCAGCAGCAGCCGGTTGCTCGAGCTGACTGCCGGGGGCGCATTGCGTGACCGCCGCATGGACGAGTTTCCCGACCTGCTCGCAGCCGAGGATCTGCTGGTGTTCAACGACACCCGGGTCATCCCGGCGCGCCTGTTCGGGTACAAGGACAGCGGTGGCAGGGTCGAGGTGCTGGTGGAGCGGCTGCTCGACGCGCAGCGGGTGCTGGCTCATGTACGCGCCAGCAAGACGCCCCGCCCGGGTTCGACGCTGCGTCTCGCCGAGCCGCGACTACCGGTCGAGGTGCTGGGGCGTGTTGGCGAGCTGTTCGAGCTGCGCTTTGCCGGGGACGTGCCGGTTCTGGAGCTGCTGGACCGCTACGGACACGTGCCATTACCGCCCTACATCGAACGCCCGGATCAGCAGGCGGACCGCGATGATTATCAGACACTGTACGCCCGGCACCCGGGCGCCGTGGCCGCGCCCACCGCCGGACTGCATTTCGACGCCGCGTTACTGGAGCGGTTGCACAGCCGGGGAATCGAAACCGCCTTTGTCACCTTGCATGTGGGGGCCGGCACCTTTCAGCCGGTGCGCGTGGAACGCCTCGCCGAGCACGTGATGCATGCCGAATACGTGCATGTGGACGAGACGGTCTGCGCTGCCGTGTCTGAAACGCGCGCGCGCGGCGGGCGGGTGGTGGCGGTCGGCACTACGGTGGTGCGCAGCCTCGAGTCGGCTGCCGCCGGCGGCGAGCTGCAGCCCTTCGGCGGCGACACTCGACTGTTCATTACTCCGGGGTACCGGTTCCAGGTGGTCGATGCCCTGCTGACCAATTTTCATCTGCCGCAGTCAACCCTGCTGATGCTGGTATGCGCCTTAGCCGGTTTCGAGCCGGTGATGGCTGCCTACCGGCATGCCATCCGCGAGCGCTACCGGTTTTTCAGTTACGGCGATGCGATGTTTGTGCAACGGAATCGATGAATGGCCACGGAAAACACGGAATTAAAGTTAGCCACGGAAAACACGGAAAACACGGACATAAGTATTACGGGTGCCGTGGAATGCCTGCATTCATTGGGTATTACCCGGGGGCGGCGGGTGTGAAAGCGCCCATGAGGAGGTTATTGCCATGGAATCCGCGGAAAAACTTAAAGACTCTCGCAACGGGCGAAAAACAATTCCGTGTTTTCCGTGCTTTCCGTGGCCATTTTTTCTTAGATGCCCAGACTAGCTGAGTGCGGGAATGAAATTTGAGCTGCTGAATACTGCCGGGCGCGCCCGGCGCGGGCGCCTGGTGTTTGAGCGCGGGGTGGTGGAGACGCCGGCGTTCATGCCGGTCGGGACCTACGGCACGGTCAAGGCCATGCGTCCCGAACAGGTGGCCGAAAGCGGCGCACAGATACTGCTGGGTAACACTTTCCACCTGATGCTGCGGCCCGGTACCGGCATTATCCGGGCGCACGGCGACCTGCACGATTTCATGCACTGGGAGGGGCCTATTCTGACCGACTCGGGCGGTTTTCAGGTGTTCAGCCTGGGCGAGTTGCGCCGCATCACCGAGCAGGGCGTGCACTTTCGTTCGCCGGTCAACGGTGACCCGGTGTTTCTGGGCCCCGAGCAGTCCATGGAGGTGCAGCGGGAACTCGGCGCCGACGTGGTGATGATTTTCGACGAATGCACGCCTTATCCCGCCGACCTCGGCACCGCGCGGGCCTCGATGGAGCTGTCACTGCGCTGGGCGCAGCGCAGCCGCGCAGCGCACGGGGACTCTGCGGCAGCACTGTTCGGCATCGTGCAGGGCGGCATGTATCCCGAGCTGCGCCTGGAGTCGCTCGCGGGTCTGGCCGGCATTGGCTTTGACGGCTACGCGGTTGGCGGGCTTTCGGTCGGCGAACCCGCCGGGGAGCGGGCCCGGGTGCTGGAGGCGCTCGACCCGGTCATGCCGGCGGACAAGCCCCGCTACCTGATGGGGGTGGGGACCCCTGAGGACATTGTCGAGGCGGTGCGCCGCGGCGTGGACATGTTCGATTGCGTGATGCCGACCCGCAACGCCCGCAACGGCCACCTGTTCACCTCTCGCGGTATACTGCGCTTGCGCAATGCCCGCTACCGGGATGACCTGGGCCCGCTGGACGCGGAATGCGACTGCTACGCGTGCCGGAACTTCAGCCGCGCCTACCTGTATCACCTCGACAAGTGCAACGAAATCCTGGGGGCTCACTTGAACACCGTGCACAACCTGCACTATTACCAGAGGCTGATGGCCGGGCTCCGGGGGGCGATCGAGATGCAGCAACTGGACCGCTTCGTGGCGGGTTTTTATACAAAACGCCAACAATCGCCTGATGCTGTGTCATAATAGCGCGCTTTATAAAGACCCGACGACCAGGTGACCCGATATGAGCTTTTTCATCAGTGACGCAATGGCGGCGGCGGAAGGGCAACCCGATCCCTTGATGAGCTTCCTGCCGCTGGTTCTGATTTTTGTGGTGTTCTATTTCCTGCTGATCCGCCCCCAGACCAAGCGTGCCAAGGAACACAAGAAAATGGTCGAGGGGCTGGCCAAGGGCGATGAAGTGGTCACCAGCGGCGGCCTGCTGGGGCGTATCACCCAGGTGGGCGAGAACTTCGTGCAGGTGAAGGTCGCCGAAGGCGTGGAAGTGAAGATCCAGAAACAGTCCATTGCCACGCTGATGCCCAAAGGGACCGTCAAGGAATCCTGATAAAAACCTAATTTTCATTAAGGCTGCGCCCAACTATGAACCAGTATCCGGCCTGGAAGTACCTGCTGATTTTCGTTCTGCTGGTCGTCGGGATTTTTTATGCTCTGCCCAACCTCTACGGTGAGGACCCGGCGGTGCAGATCTCTTCGTCCCGTGGCGCCGAGCTGGGTGACACCATCCAGGGGCTGGTGGAGACCAGGCTCGCTGACGCCGGCATGCAGGTCAAGGCGGTCGAGGCGGCTGACCAGCGGCTGCTGGTGCGCTTCGATGACACCGAGGACCAGCTGGCTGCCGCCGACCTCATCAAGGACGCGCTGGGTGTCCAGTACGTGGTGGCGCTCAACCTGGCGCCCTCGACGCCCGCCTGGCTGCAGGCTATCAATGCCCTGCCCATGTACCTGGGGCTGGACCTGCGCGGTGGCGTGCACTTCCTGATGGAGGTGGACATGGAGTCGGCCATCGAGAAAGCGCTGCAGCGGTACGGCTCCGATCTGCGCGATGTGCTGCGCAAGGACAAGGTGCGCTACATCAGTATCCGGCCCGCGCGTGACAATCTGGTGGTCAAGTTTCGCAATCCGGAGGATCGTGAAAAGGGTTCGGCGATCATTCGTTCCGAGTACCGTGACCTGCAGCTGAAAGACGTCGATGACGGCAGTGCGTTCCTGCTGGAGATCGCCCTTGATGAGAACGAAGTGCGCGAAATCCGCAAGCTGGCCCTGCAACAGAACATTACCACCCTGCGTAACCGCATCAACGAGCTCGGCGTGGCCGAACCGATCGTCCAGCAGCAGGGCGATCGCCGCGTGGTGGTACAGCTGCCCGGTGTTCAGGACACCGCGGCCGCGAAGCGCATTCTCGGTGCTACCGCAACGTTGGAGTACCGTGCCGTCGATTTCGAACATGACGTCGAGGCCGCGCGCAGCGGCAGGGTGCCGGCCGGTTCGACGCTGTACCGGCACCGGGACGGCAGTTATGTGCTGCTGAAGAACCGCGTCATCGCGACCGGCGACCAGATCGTCAATGCGCGTTCGGGTTTCGACAATAACACCGGCAGCCCGCAGGTCTCGGTCACCCTGGACGGCAAGGGCGGCCGCAAGATGCTGGATTTCACCAAGGAAAATGTCGGCAAGCCGATGGCGGTGGTGTTCATCGAGAACAAGCCGGTGACCCGCATCGTGGACGGTGAAACGGTGGTCAGCAACCGCAAGGTCGAAGAGGTGATCAGTGTCGCGACTATCCGCGACGTGTTCGGCAAACAGTTCCAGACCACCGGTCTGGACAGCCCGCAGGAAGCGCACGAACTGCTGCTGCGCTCCGGTGCGCTGGCGGCGCCGATCCGGATTATCGAGGAGCGCACCATCGGCCCCAGCTTGGGTGCCGAGAACATCGAGCAGGGTTTCCAGTCCGTGGTTATCGGCTTCTGCCTGGTGCTGGTATTCATGGCCATTTACTACAAGGTGTTCGGCCTGGTGGCTAATCTGGCGCTGGCATTCAACGTGGTGATGGTCATCGCGCTGCTGTCGATGCTCCAGGCCACTCTGACCATGCCCGGTATTGCGGGTATCGTGCTGACGGTGGGTATGGCGGTGGACGCCAACGTGCTGATC
>CBDTYI010000147.1:0-6868 GCA_965364565.1 uncultured Gammaproteobacteria bacterium
TAGGGAAATCACACTGTTTTGTGACCCGGCGGGACTCTTCTTTCAGGCTTCCTCAAGAAGACACGATTATCCAGCGCCGTCCTGTGAGAAATCCGGGCTAACTCCCGCCGTAGGTCTTTTCCACGTATTCGTTTACCAGCTGCTGGAATTCGGCGGCGATATGGTCGCCCTTCAGGGTGACGGTCTTTTCCCCGTCGACATAGACGGGCGCCACCGGCCGCTCACCGGTGCCCGGCAGGCTGATACCGATGTTGGCGTGCTTGCTCTCGCCGGGTCCGTTGACCACGCAGCCCATCACCGCGACGTTCATGTTCTCCACGCCCGGATAGCGCCGCTGCCAGGCCGGCATCTGCGCGCGCAGATAGGCCTGGATGTCCTGGGCCAGTTTCTGGAAGTAGTCGCTCGAGGTGCGGCCGCAGCCGGGGCAGGCCACTACGCTGGGGGTGAAGGCGCGCAGTCCCATGGACTGCAGGATTTCCTGTGCCACCAGCACTTCCTCGCTGCGGCTTCCACCCGGTTCCGGGGTCAGGGAAATGCGGATGGTGTCGCCGATGCCCTGCTGCAGCAGCACCGCCAGCGCCGCGGTCGAAGCGACAATGCCCTTGGCGCCCATACCGGCCTCGGTCAGCCCCAGGTGCAGGGCGTAGCGGCAGCGTTCGGCCAGCATGCGATATACGGCAATCAGATCCTGTACGCCGCTCATTTTCACCGACAGGATAATGCGGTCGGCGGCCAGTCCCAGCTGTTCGGCGCGCTGCGCGCTGTCCAGCGCCGAGGTCACCATGGCCCGGTAAATGACCTCGCGGGTGTCTTGCGGGTTGGCGCTGGCCGTGTTTTCGTCCATCAGGCGCACCACCAGTTCCTGGTCCAGGCTGCCCCAGTTCACGCCGATGCGCACTGCCTTGTCGTAACGACAGGCGGTTTCGATCATGGTGGCGAACTGCTCGTCGCGCCTGCTGCCGCGCCCCACGTTACCGGGATTGATGCGGTACTTGGCGAGCGCCGCGGCGCAGTCGGGGTACTTGCTCAGCAGTTTGTGACCGTTGAAATGAAAATCGCCGATCAGGGGCACGTCCACACCCATGCTGTCCAGCCGGGTGCGGATCTGCGGCACCGCCTGTGCGGCCTGCTCGCTGTTGACCGTAATGCGCACCAGCTCGGATCCGGCGCGCGCCAGCTCGGCCACCTGGGCGGTGGTTGCCTGGCTGTCGGCGGTATCGGTATTGGTCATGGATTGCACCACGATCGGTGCGTCTGCGCCGACCGTGACATGGCCGACCCGCACCGCGTGGGTGGAGTGGCGGGGAATGTGAACGGGCGTGGTGGGCATCAGGTTGAACCGCTTTGCTCTAGGCACCTAATGATAGTGGCAGGCGCCAGGCCAGAAAACCGCTGTTTTGCGGGCGTATGGCTTGCATATCCAAAACAGCTGTATATAATTCCAGTACACTGGACAAAAATACAGCAGGTGCAGCCATGCAAGAGCTAACCCGCCGCCAGGCCGAGATACTGGCCCTGATCCGGGAATACGTTTACGACGAAGGTTATCCGCCGACCCGGGCGGAGATCGCCGAGGCGTTTGGTTTCCGCTCCCCCAATGCCGCCGAAGAACACCTGCGGGCGCTGGAGCGCAAGGGCGCGATCGAGCTGTTGCCGGGTTCCTCGCGCGGCATCCGTCTGCTGGAGGCCGATGCAGAGCGAGAGGCAGGCATTCCTGTAGTTGGCCGGGTGGCCGCTGGTGAACCGATTCTCGCCGAGCAGCATATCGAAGACCACTATCCGGTCGACCCCGCTCTGTTTCACCCGCGTGCCCATTATCTGCTGCGGGTGCGCGGCATGAGCATGCGCGACATCGGCATTATGGACGGCGATCTGCTGGCGGTGCACCGGACCCAGCAGGCGCAGAACGGCCAGATCGTGGTCGCGCGCCTGGACGAGGAGGTCACGGTGAAACGCTTCCGTCGGCGCGGCTCCATTGTGTATCTGCTGCCCGAGAATGCCGATTTCGAGCCCATCCGTGTCGATCTGCGCGAACAGCCGCTGGTGATCGAGGGCCTTGGCGTAGGCCTTCTGCGCAATCACAGCTTATGAACCTCGATACTGTCCTGCAGCGCGCCGATGTCTGGCGCGGGGGGCGCCTGAGCGCCACGGCTGACGCTGTCGCCAGCGGTTTCGCGGAGCTGGATACGGTGTTGCCGGGCGGTGGCTGGCCGCGTGGCGCCCTGACCGAAATCCTCATGCCGCAACACGGTATCGGTGCGTTGCGATTGCTGGTACCGGCGCTGGCCCGCCTCAGTCGGGACGAGCGCTGGGTCTGCTGGGTGGCACCGCCCTACATCCCCTATGCCCCGGCGCTGGTGGGCGCCGGTATCGATCTGTCCCGTGTGTTGCTGGTGCACCCCGGGGCGCAGCAGGATGGCTTGTGGGCGGTGGAGCAGAGCCTGCGTTCCGGAACCTGCAGCGCGGTGCTGGCCTGGCCAACGCTGGACGACAGGACGGCCTTGCGTCGTCTGCAGCTGGCTGCCGAGGCCGGTGATGCGCTGGGGTTCCTGTTCCGTCCCGGGCGTCTGGCGCAGCGGCCATCACCGGCTGCCCTGCGCATACAGCTGCAGCCCGAACCGGGCCATGGCCTGTCGGTAGCCATTCTCAAGCGGCGTGGCGGCTGGGCCTGTGGTCCGATTCATCTCGAGGTTCCGGTGCACGGATATGGCAGCGCAGTGGCTTTGCATTCGCATACCGCAACTGGCACTGGAAGTTTTCACGCGCAGTGGCAGTGAACAACAGCCGCTGGCGGTATGCGACGACGGGCGGCCTGCCAGCATCCTGTTCTGCAATCCGCCGGCGCGCCGCCGCGGTGTCTGTGCCGGTATGCCGGTGGCCGCGGCACGCGCTCTGGCGCACGACCTGAGCGTCTGCTCCCGCAACCGCCGGGCGGAGGCCGACGCCCTGTACAGCCTGGCGGCCTGGGCTTATCAGTTCAGTTCCCAGGTGAGTCTGCACCCACCGTTTGCCCTGCTGCTGGAGGTGCGGCGCAGCCTGAGCCTGTTTGGCGGCTATACCGCGCTGCTGGCGCGCATTCGTGCCGGCCTCGGGGAGCTGGGTTACCAGACGCGGCTGGCGGCGGCGCCGACACCCCTGGCGGCAGTCAGCCTGGCCTGCTGCGAATCCGAGCAACATGTGCAAACACCCTCCGCGCTGCTGGGAGCGCTGGCGCCGCTGCCCTTATCGGTGCTGGACTGGGAGCAGAGCCTGCTCGACCGTCTGCACGGTGTGGGCGTGCAGCGTCTCGGTGATCTGCTGCGCCTGCCGCGCGACGGACTGGCGCGTCGCCTGGGACCAGACAGCGTGCTGTACCTGGACCGCCTGCTGGGGCGTCAGCCGCACCCGCAGACCCTGTATCAGCCGCCGCCGTGTTTCGAGCGTTCCCTGCAGCTGCCGGCCGAGGTCGCGCAGGCCGGCGCGCTGCTGTTCGCCCTGCAGCGACTGGTACTGGAACTGTGCGGCTGGCTGCAGGGGCAGGGGGCCGGCGTGCAGGAACTGGAAGTGCGCCTGTGGCACCGTGAGCAGGCGATCACCCGGCTGGGCATCGGCGTACAGCGCAACAGCCGCGACGCCGAACAGTTCCTGGGCCTGCTGCGTGAACGCCTGCAGCGCCTGGAGTTACAGCAGCCTGTGATCGAGGTCGGGCTGTACGCGCAGCGTCTGTTGCCGCTCGACGGGCAGTCTCTGCAGCTGTTCGGTGCAGCACGCGAGGCCCGTCAGGTCGATTTGCTCGACCGCCTGCGCGCGCGTCTCGGCAGCGAGGCGGTGCGTGGTCTGAGCGCGGTTGCCGAACACCGTCCCGAATATGCCTGGCGCTACAGCGAGCCCGGGCAGGGCGAGCAAGCGGTGAACGGGCAACAACGCCCTCTGTGGCTGCTGCCGGTGCCCAGGCAGCTCAAGACCGATCACGGCTGGCCCTGCCTGCAGGGCAGGCTGAAACTGCAGCACAGCCGCGAGCGCATTGAATCCGGCTGGTGGGACGGGCAGGACATCGCGCGCGATTATTTTATTGCCGAAAGTGCCTCCGGTTCGCGATACTGGATCTACCGTGAGCTCGACGGGCAACGGCGCTGGTTCCTGCAGGGTCTATTCGAGTGACAGGGACCCGGCGCACCATTCCCCCCGATACCCGGTGAAGTTCCCGTGCTGCAAGCGGCCCCTGGAGTAGCCATGAGCGCATCCCTGCAACGACCGCCTCACCCGTCTTTTCGCGAGGCGTTTTTCTACTGGCTGAAGCTGGGCTTTATCAGCTTTGGCGGCCCCGCCGGCCAGATATCCATGATGCACCAGGAGCTGGTGGAGAAACGGCGCTGGATTTCCGAGCACCGCTTTCTGCACGCGCTCAACTACTGCATGCTGCTGCCCGGCCCCGAGGCCCAGCAGCTGGCGGTCTACATCGGCTGGATGCTGCACCGCAGCTGGGGCGGTATCATGGCCGGCACTCTGTTCGTACTGCCCTCGCTGCTGATCCTCATCACCCTGACCTACATCTACCTGGCCTACGGCGATGTCACCCTGGTCAAGGGTGTATTCAACGGCATCAAGCCGGCCGTGGTGGCCATCGTCGTGTTCGCCGCCTGGCGCATCGGTTCGCGGGCACTGAGGAACAACGTTCTGTGGGCTTTCGCCGCGGCCTCTTTCGTGGCTATTTTCGCCTTCCATGTGCCGTTTCCCTACATCGTGCTGGCGGCGGGTATGTTCGGCTACCTGGGCGGCAGGCTGGCTCCGGACAGGTTCAGGGCGGGTGGGGGCCACGCTGCGTCAGACAAGCATTTCGGCCCGGCGCTGATCGATGACGACACCCCGCAGCCGGAACACGTCAGATTCCGTCCGCTCAGACTGGCCGTGCTCATCGTGTTGTTCCTGACCCTGTGGGGTCTGGCCATGGCGGTGCTGCCCGAGGGTACCCTGACCGACATGGGCGGATTCTTTACCAAGGCGGCCCTGGTGACCTTCGGCGGTGCCTATGCCGTGCTGCCCTATGTCTATCAGGGTGGCGTCGAGCACTACCAGTGGCTCACCGGCACCCAGATGATCGATGGACTGGCGCTGGGCGAGACCACGCCCGGGCCGCTGATCATGGTGGTGGCGTTCGTTGGTTTCATCGGCGGCTGGAGCAAGGAACTGTTCGGCCCCGACACGCTGCTGCTGGCGGGCGCGGCGGGCGCAGGGGTCGCCACTTTCTTCACCTTTCTGCCCTCGTTCCTGTTCATCCTGGCCGGCGGCCCGCTGGTGGAGGCGACCCACGGCGACCTCAAGTTCACGGCGCCGCTGACCGGCATCACCGCTGCGGTGGTCGGGGTGGTGCTCAACCTGGCCGTGTTTTTCGGCTGGCACGTGCTGTGGCCGCAGGCCACCGAGGCAGAGCCGTTCGCCGGCAGCTTCCAGTGGTTTTATGCCCTGATTTCGGTGGCGGCTTTTATCGCTCTGTGGAAGTACAGGATGGACATCATGAAAGTGATCGGCGCCTGTGCGCTGATCGGCCTGGGGCACACCCTGGTACTGGCCTGAGGCGTTGCACGGGGCCCGTCGCCGCAGGGTGCCCCGTGCCCGGCAGCCGGTCCGACAGGTCAATCAGAGCGGGTTCAGGCTCGCGGGGTAATGTCCGCGCTGCGGATGTGCGCGGGGTGGATCTCACGCTCGTGCAAGGCTTCGATAAAACGTTCGGTGATGTCGCTGGACAGCAGGCGCTCAAGGCGTATGTCGACGACATACGCCTTGATCACGAGGCGCAGCAGAAAACCCAGCTCGTAGCGTGACTCTACGGTTACACTCACCGGTTTCTTGAGGAACGTATAGGGCGAGGCGAGGGCGGCCTCGGTAGCCAGGGCGCGCACCTCCTGTATCGGTACCGCCCGGGGCAAGTCGATATTGACCACGACCATTTCGGATAGTTCACCGTTGTTGGCATTGGCCACAGCGTTGTCGAGTACTGCCGCGTTCGGCACCATGACCACGTTATCGTCGAGTGTGCGCAGCCAGGTCACGCTGAGATCGAGCCGAATCACTTCGCCGTAGTGACCGCCAAAGTGCACCATGTCGCCGACCCTGAACGGCGGATTGAACATCATCATCACGCCGGCCAGCAGGTTGCGCACACCTCCCTGTGCGGCCAGACCGATGGCCAGACCCAGGGAACCAAGCACCGCAAAGACGATTGTCTGCGGTGGCTTGATAATGCCGAAAACGATGAAGGCGGTGACCAGAAACCAGGTGAAGATGCGAATCACCGGAAACACCTGCCCCATCTGCAGGCGATAGCGCGGAAAGCGCTGGATAAGCTGCTGCAAACCCAGGTGGACCACGCGCAACGCCAGCCACGCGAGAGCCAGAACCAGGGCGATCTGTACCAGCCGCGAGAGGGAAAGCAGTTCGACCAGCTGGGCGATGGTGTCCTCTTGCATCCCGTGTCTCCTAGTATAGAAAGTTTGCGTTGCTGAGGTACCGGGTGACCACGTCTGAATACAGCGGTATCAGGCGGTAGGTCGGTTCGACGGCACTGGGGTCTTTGTCGAGCAGACACTGGTGGTGAAGACGCTCCAGCAGCAGCCGGCTCTCCTGCTCGCTGACACGGAACACCGCACGGTGTTCGGTGAGTGTCAGTTGCCCGTGTGCCGCCACTTCCGCCAGCGTGAAAAGCTCCTCGCTGAGCAGTTGTTTGAGCGCGCTGAAATCCAGTGCTGACACAGCCTGCATCTCCAGTTGCCCTGCTCCCGTGGGAATCAGCAGCGAAGTCAGGAAATAGAAAAAGGCGAGATCGGGTTTGCCGTTACTCAGTTTGTGCAGTGTCGACAGCTGGCGGGCAGCCACGGCGGGTATCCGTTGT
>CBDTYI010000148.1:0-6849 GCA_965364565.1 uncultured Gammaproteobacteria bacterium
ACTCACGCCTCGACAGCAAAGACGCCGAAAGCGTATGATTCGGCACGTAAAAAAATAACAGCCTGGATGTTATCCCGGACCGGCCGACTGAGGGAAGCATGCCGCGACTGCCAAGCAGAATAGGAATATGGGGGATGGTCCTGTTGTTACAGGGCTGTGCCGTTCGTTCCCCTTACGAGGATGCCAATGACCCGCTGGAGCCGGTCAATCGCGCCATCTACACGTTCAACGATACTTTCGACCGCTATCTGCTGCGGCCGGTCGCCGAGCGCTATCAGGAATACGTGCCGGCCGTGGCGCGCACCGGTGTACGGAATTTTTTCGCCAACCTCGATGAGCCGGTCACCATCGTCAACCAGCTGCTGCAGGGCAAACCGGGGCACGCGGCCGGCGACACCATGCGTTTCGGTTTCAACACCATATTCGGTGTGCTTGGACTGATGGATGTAGCCACCGGCTGGGGGCTGGACAAGCACGACGAAGACTTCGGACAGACCTTCGGCGTGTGGGGGTTTGGCGAAGGGTGGTATCTGGTGCTGCCCCTGCTGGGTCCCAGTACGGTGCGCGACGCCGCCGGCCTGCCGTTGCAGTTCAGGATGAGCTTTGTCTCCCGGGAAACCGAAGGCTACGCCAGGGTGGGCTATTACACCCTGCTGTTTGTCAGCAAGCGCGCGGATCTCCTGTCGGCGTCCCAGGTGCTGGATACCGGCGCGCTGGATGAATACCTGCAGGTGCGCGCCGCGTACCGCCAGAAGCGCTGGTACGACATTCACGACGGTGAGCCGCCCGAGCCGGATTTTTTTGACGACGAGCTGTTCAGCGAGTAAGGGCGTCGCTTTGGTTTCCGGGTCCGCCCCCATTCCACCAGCTGCGTTGAGCGGCGATCCAGCCATCTTCGGTGAGTATCTGCGCCGCACCGGCCAGGCCTTCGTGCTGCTGGGCGAGCTGCAGGATCAGCGCGCGCGGGTGCGTTTCAGTGGGCGTTTCGAGGCTGCCGAGGTGGTCTGGGACTGCGAGTTCGTGACACTCCGATCCGAATGGCAGCGCCAGACCCGCAGGTCGCGAGAGGGGATCGACCGCCTGCGCAGCTTTATCGACATCGGCGCACCTGCCGAGGGGGGTGTGCCAGTGCGTGTCGGTCTGGCTGTTGCGCGCATCGACCGGCCCGCGATTCTCAAAATGATGGTGATGATGCGCAACTACAAGCGCCTGCGACGCGGACGCCACGAATTCGGAGCGCCACATCACGGCGGCCAGCCTTGAGCATCGACGCTCCCGGATTCGACTGCGCCAGTCTGCCATCAGTAGTCAGCCAGCGCCATGGCAGGAACCGCAAGCTGTGCCAACGGCGCGAGGCGGGAACAGGCCGCACAGCCGGCCAAATGAAGTTCCGTGCTTTCCGTGTCGTCCGTGGCTAAGGTTTTTCTGGTTCCGACGGCGTCGGTTCCAGAAACAGCGTCGGGTCGACGCGCGCATCGTTCAGGCTCACTCCCCAGTGCAGGTGGGCGCCGGTGACTCTGCCGGTCTTGCCGACAGCACCGATCACATCGCCGGTCTGCAGCTTCTGGCCGGCCTGCACGTCGATACGCGACAGGTGGCAGTACATGGTGACCAGGCCCTGACCGTGATCGATGAACACCGTGTTGCCGTTGAAGAAAAACTCCCCCGTGTCTACCACCTGTCCGCCGGCCGGCGCCTTGATGGGCGTGCCTTCCGCGGCGGCGATATCCAGACCGCTGTGCGGCTTGCGCGGTTGCTGGTTGAAAAAGCGCCGCAGGCCGAACGGGCTGCTCAGTGGGCCTGCAACCGGCAGCTCGAAACGCAACGTCGCGGGGCTGGCGTCGTTCCAGGTCGCCAGCGCGTCCTTGATGCGCTTCTGCTCCCGGGCGATGCGCTCCAGATCGCGTTGTTCCGGGTTCACCATACGCTTGTTCTTGATCGTCAGGTGCTGGGTTTCGTATTGCTTGGCCTCGACCGAAAACTCCCGGGTGATCTTTTCCTGCCCGCCAGTGCGGACCAGCAGGTGATGGGTGCCGGGCTTGATGCCCAGCGACAGGCCGACCAGCGCGGCGTACGAATCGCCGTTGGGCAGCACCATCACGGGTTTGCCGTTGAAGCTTGCCTGCGGCGGGGTTGGCGAAGCCGGTAACTCGACCAGCGCCACGCCGCCCGGAACCGGCGCTGTTGCCGGAATGTCGATGGCAGCCGCCGGTGTGGCGAACAGGAGCGCAGACAGCGCGGTAAGCAGCGGGCGTATCAGTCCTGGGTGTTTCATGATGGTTTGATATCCGTAATGCGACTGTAGACCCTGCCGCGGGCCAGTCGGGTTTCCAGTGTATCGCCGACGCGGGCCTGGGCGCTATCCAGCAGCACCGCGCCGTCTGTTGCGTTCAGTGTAATGGAGTAGCCGCGCTGCAGCGTGGCGAGCGGGCTTACGGTCTCCAGTGCACGCGATAATACCGCGAGTTTTTCGCGCCGCCGCGAGAACTGCAGGCCGGTGCAGTATCTGAGCCGCTGCGCCAGCTGGTCGGCGCGGGTCCCCAGGTTCTGCAGCAGGCGGGCGGGGCTGTGCTGCAGCAGCCTGCCCCGGTTCGCGGCCAGCCCGGCGTGCAGCTGCGTCAAGCGCTGCACCCAGCCCCTGCGCAGGCGCTGTTCCAGTTCGTCCAGCCGCTGCGCCTGCTGCTGCAGCCGCCGTCCCGGATGCGCGTGCTGCACCCGGCGGGTGAGCCACGCGAGCCGCTCCGTAACGCGCTGCAGGCGCTGCTGCAGCCGCGTGTGCAGACGATTTTCCAGTTGCCGCATGCGGGCGCTGACTTCCTGCTGGTCGGGGCTCAGCAGTTCAGCGGCCGCCGAGGGTGTGGCGGCGCGCCGGTCGGCGACAAAATCGCTTATGACAACGTCGATCTCGTGCCCGACAGCGGATACCACTGGGATGCTGCAGGCGAACACCGCGCGCGCCACCGCCTCTTCATTGAAAGGCCACAGGTCCTCGAGCGAACCGCCGCCACGGGTCAGCAGCAGCACGTCGCACTCGCTGCGTCGCTGCGCCGTGTGCAGGGCCGCGACAATCTGTTGCGCGGCCGCCGCGCCCTGCACCGGCACCGGATAAACGATGACCGGAATGGCGGGGAAACGCCGGCGCAGCACGGTGAGCACGTCGCGGATCGCCGCGCCGGTCGGTGAGGTGATGACCCCGATGCAGCGCGGCAATCGGGGCAACGGCTGTTTGTGCTGCTCGTTGAACAGCCCTTCGCTGTGCAGGCGCTGTTTGAGTTGTTCGAAGGCACGCCGCAGCGCGCCGTCACCGGCTTCTTCCATGTGACTGACGATGAGCTGGTAGCTGCCGCGCGGTTCGTACAGGCTGACTTCGGCCTGCACCAGCACCTGGGTGCCGTTTTCGGGGCGAAACCCGATCCGCGATGCGCGGTTGCGGAACAGTGCACAGCTCACCTGGGCCTGGGCGTCCTTGAGGGTGAAGTACAGGTGGCCGGAGGCGGGGCGGGACAGGTTGGAGATCTCGCCTTCCACCCACAGGCGCGGAAAGTTGGACTCCAGCAGCTCGCGGGCTGCGCGGTTGAGGCGCGAGACACTGTAGACCTCGCGCCGCAGGGTGGCGTCGGCGGCTTCTGGCATGCGCCGATGATACTGAATCCGGGCGCCCGGGGTAACATATACGCGGGGGCCGCGGTTTACCGCAAGGCCGCCAAAACCTATAATGGCGCGTTTACATCTCTCTGACGCGAATACGGTGCCTCGCATGCTGCGTATCTCTGAGCAAGCCCTCACTTTTGATGATGTTTTGTTACTGCCCGCCCATTCGGTGGTGTTGCCCAAGGACGTCGATCTGGTGACCCGGCTGACGCGGGATATTCAGCTCAATATCCCCCTGATTTCCGCGGCCATGGACACCGTCACCGAGTCGCGGCTGGCGATCACCATGGCCCAGGAGGGTGGCATCGGTATCGTGCACAAGAACATGTCCAGCGAGCAGCAGGCCAGCCAGGTGCGGCTGGTGAAAAAGTTCGAAAGCGGTGTGATAAAGGACCCCATCACCGTTTCGCCCACTACCACCATTCGCGAGGTGTTGGAAATCACCCGCCAGCATGACATCTCCGGGGTTCCGGTGGTGGAGGGCGAGCAACTGGTCGGTATCGTTACCAACCGCGATACCCGGTTTGAAACCCGCTTTGACGCGCCGGTCTCCACCATTATGACCGGCAAGGACAAGCTGGTGACGGTGCAAGAGGGCGCGGGACGCGAGGAAGTCCTTAGACTGTTGCACGAGCACCGCATCGAAAAGGTGCTGGTGGTGGACGGTCAGTTCCGGCTGCGCGGTCTGATTACGGTGAAGGATATCCAGAAGGCCAGCGACAAGCCCAACGCCTGCAAGGATGACCAGGGGCGCCTGCGTGTGGGTGCCGCAGTAGGAGTCGGAGCGGGTACCGACGAGCGCGTCGAAGCGCTGGTCAACGCCGGCGTCGACGTGGTCGTGGTCGACACGGCGCACGGTCATTCCGCGGGCGTGATCGAGCGGGTGCGCTGGGTGAAACAGCACTATCCGGATCTGCAGGTGATCGGCGGCAATATCGCCACCGCTGCGGCGGCCCGCGCCCTGGCGGAAGCGGGGGCCGATGCGGTCAAAGTGGGTATCGGTCCGGGCTCGATCTGCACCACCCGCATCGTCGCGGGCGTCGGTGTGCCGCAAATCAGCGCGGTGGCCAATGTGGCGCAGGAACTGAATGGCCGGGGTATTCCGGTGATTGCCGACGGCGGCATCCGCTATTCCGGCGATATGGCCAAGGCGGTGGCCGCCGGCGCCCATTCCATCATGGTCGGCAGCATGTTCGCCGGCACCGAGGAGGCGCCGGGCGAAGTCGAGCTGTTCCAGGGCCGCTCTTACAAATCCTATCGCGGCATGGGCTCGCTGGGGGCGATGGCGTCGCAGCAGGGTTCCAGTGACCGCTATTTCCAGGAAGGCAGCGAGGCCGACAAGCTGGTGCCGGAAGGGATCGAGGGACGGGTACCCTACAAGGGACCACTGCAGCCGGTAATACACCAGTTGCTGGGTGGATTGCGCTCCAGCATGGGTTACACCGGTTGCGCCACCGTCGAGGAAATGCGCACCAAGCCTCAGTTCGTGCAGGTCAGCGTTGCCGGCATGACGGAAAGCCATGTCCACGATGTCACCATCACCAAGGAAGCGCCCAACTACCGCTTCTGATTGTCACGGACAAGCCAGTGTCTGAGCAGGATATTCATTCCCACCGAATCCTCATCCTGGACTTCGGTTCCCAGTACACCCAACTGATTGCGCGCCGGGTGCGTGAGATCGGCGTGTACTGCGAGATTCATCCCTACGACATGGATGAGCAGGCGTTGCGCGTGTTTCACCCTCACGGCGTGATTCTGTCGGGCGGGCCCGAGACCGTGACCGGCGGCGATGCCCCGAAAGCGCCGCAAAGGGTGTTCGATCTGGGCGTGCCGGTGCTGGGTATCTGCTACGGCATGCAGACCATGGCGGCTCAGCTCGGTGGGAAGGTCGAAAACGCCGACCGCCACGAGTACGGCTATGCCCAGGTACGGGCGCGTGGCCACTCGCGCCTGCTCTCGGATATCGAGGACCACACCAGCACCGAGGGCTATGGCCTGCTGGATGTATGGATGAGCCACGGCGACCGGGTAATCGAGTTGCCGGCCGGTTTCAAGCTCATGGCCAGCACCGATGCTGCGCCCATCGCCGGTATGGCGGACGACGAGCGCGGTTACTATGGCGTGCAGTTTCACCCGGAGGTGACCCATACCCACCAGGGCGGGCGCATCCTGCGGCGTTTCGTGCTGGAGATCTGCGGCTGCGAGGCGCTGTGGACGCCCGGCAATATCATCGAGGAAAGCATCCACCAGGTGCGGGGGCAGGTCGGCGACGAGGAAGTGCTGCTGGGACTGTCCGGCGGGGTCGATTCCTCGGTGGTAGCCGCGTTGCTGCACAAGGCGATCGGCGAGCAGCTGACTTGTGTATTCGTCGACACCGGCCTGTTACGGCACCGGGAAGGCGACCAGGTGATGGCAACATTCGCCGAGCATATGGGTGTGAAGGTGATTCGCGTGGATGCCGAGGCGCGTTTTCTCGCGGCGCTGGGCGAGGAGGCCGACCCGGAACGCAAACGCAAGATCATCGGTAACCTGTTCGTGGAGGTTTTCGAGGAGCAGGCCGGAAAACTCAAGAACGCCAGGTGGCTGGCACAGGGCACCATATACCCGGATGTGATCGAGTCAGCCGGTGCCAAGACCGGCAAGGCGCATCTTATAAAGTCGCATCACAATGTGGGCGGGCTGCCCGAGGAAATGAATCTCAAGCTGCTCGAGCCGCTGCGCGAACTGTTCAAGGACGAGGTGCGCAAGCTGGGTGTCGAACTCGGGCTGCCCTACGACATGGTCTACCGTCACCCGTTCCCCGGGCCCGGACTGGGGGTGCGGATTCTCGGCCGCGTCAGCAAACAATATGCCGACCTGCTGCGTCTCGCGGATCACATTTTCATCGAGGAATTGCGCCGCCACGACCTGTACGACAAGACCAGCCAGGCGTTCGCCGTGTTCCTGCCGGTCAAGTCGGTGGGCGTGACCGGCGACGGACGCCGTTACGATTACGTGGTGGCATTGCGCGCCGTGGAAACCATCGACTTCATGACGGCGCGCTGGGCGCACCTGCCCTACGAGTTTCTCGACCACGTATCGCGGCGCATCATCAACGAGATCCCCGGCATCTCGCGCGTCACCTACGACATCTCCGGCAAGCCGCCGGCAACGATCGAGTGGGAATAGGATTTCATTCACATCAGAGAACGCAGAGTG
>CBDTYI010000149.1:0-6841 GCA_965364565.1 uncultured Gammaproteobacteria bacterium
CTGTGCTGGAGCGAGCCGGAACTGATCGAGGCCTACCACTCGGTGGAGCGTCTGGCGCGCAGTAATTTCAGTCAGGGCGGCATCTTTCTGGAGAAATACGTCGAGATCGCGCGCCATATCGAGGTGCAGATTTTCGGTGACGGCGCGGGGCAGGTGGTGGCGCTCGGGGAACGCGACTGCTCGGTGCAGCGCCGCAACCAGAAAGTGATCGAGGAAACGCCGGCGCCCGGCATCTCCGATGGGGTGCGTCGGCGCCTGATGGATGCCGCGGTGCGCCTCGGGCAGGCGGTCGGCTACCGCTCCGCCGGCACCGTGGAGTACGTTTACGATACCCGGACGGGGGAATTCTATTTTCTGGAGGTGAACACCCGCCTGCAGGTCGAGCACGGTATTACCGAGGAAGTCACCGGCGTGGACCTGGTGGAGTGGATGGTGCGCTTGGCCGCCGGTGAAAGTGATTTCCTGCGTGCCTATCGTCACCAGCCCTCGGGCCATGCAGTCCAGGTGCGGCTGTACGCGGAGGATCCCGGCAAACAGTTCCAGCCGGCTTCCGGGGTGCTCAGCGAACTGGTGTTCCCGCCCGATGTGCGGGTCGACAGCTGGGTGGAGCAGGGCAGCGAGGTGCCGCCTTACTACGATCCCATGGTGGCCAAGATCATTGTGCGCGGCGACGACCGGGAAACCGCCTGTGCCCGGATGAACCATGCCTTGAAGCAGACCGAGCTTTACGGCATCGAATCGAACCTGGCGTATCTGCGCCAGGTGCTGGTTGACGACGTATTTGCCCGGGGCGAGCACTATACGCGCTATCTGGACCGATTCGAATTCCGGCCTCTGACTATCGACGTTCTGTCGCCGGGGACCCAGTCCATGCTGCAGGACTATCCGGGTCGTACCGGTTACTGGGACATCGGTGTGCCCCCCTCCGGCCCCATGGACCACCTGGCGTTGCGGCTTGCCAACCGGGCAGTCGGGAACCGCGAAGAGGCAGCAGCGCTCGAGCTCACCGTGACCGGCCCGACGCTGAAATTCAATACCGATACCGTTATCGCGCTCACCGGTGCGCACATGAAAGCGCTGCTCAATGGCGAGCCGGTGGACTACTGGAAACCGCTGGAGGTGCGGGCCGGCAGCGCGCTCAAGCTGCGCGGCATAGAGGCCGCCGGCAACCGCAGCTATCTGGCCGTGAAGGGCGGATTCGATGTGCCCGACTACATGGGCAGCAAGTCGACGTTCACGCTCGGTCAATTCGGCGGCCACGCCGGCCGCACCCTGCAGGTCGGCGATGTGCTGCGCCTGAATCGGACCGCAACGCTGGACGCATCCTGCCGGCCGGTACCGCCACAGCTGGTTCCCGAGTACCACCATCACTGGGATATCCGGGTGATGTATGGCCCGCACGGCGCGCCGGACTTCTTCACCGCTGCCGATATCGAAACCTTTTTTGCCACCGACTGGGAGGTGCACTACAACTCAAGCCGCACCGGGGTGCGCCTGGTGGGCCCCAAGCCCGAGTGGGCGCGCAAGGACGGTGGCGAAGCGGGGCTGCACCCGTCCAATATTCATGACAATGCGTACGCTATCGGCAGCATCGATTTTACCGGCGACATGCCGGTGATTCTCGGGCCAGACGGGCCGAGCCTGGGCGGTTTCGTATGTCCGGCCACCATCGTGCAGGCGGAGCTGTGGAAGCTGGGCCAATTGCGCCCCGGGGATACCATTCGCTTCCAGTGCATCGGGGTTGACGAGGCCAGGTCCCGCGAACGTGCCCAGGACGCGGCCGTGGCGGCGCTGGCCGGCAGCTACGAGGTGGCGCCTGCACCGCTGCTGCCCGGCGACACGGCTTCACCGGTGCTGCATGTCAGCGCAGCGGGCGGCGACAGCGTGGGCGTCTGCTACCGGCAGGCAGGCGACCGTTACCTGCTGGTTGAATATGGCCCGCTGGTTCTGGACCTCAACCTGCGTTTCCGGGTGCACGCCCTGATGGAGTGGATCCAGGGCCAGGCTATAGACGGCATTCTCGATCTCACGCCGGGCATCCGCTCGTTGCAGCTGCACTACGACAGCCGTGTCATCGGCCAGGCCGAGCTGCTGGCGCGGCTGCTGGCGGGGGAGGCCGAACTCCCCGCGATAGACGACCTGGAAGTGCCGAGCCGTATCGTGCATCTGCCGCTGTCCTGGGACGACCCGTCCACCCGCCAGGCTATCGAAAAATACATGCAGTCGGTGCGTCCCGATGCACCCTGGTGTCCCAGCAACATCGAGTTCATCCGCCGCATCAATGGCCTCGAAACCATTGGCGACGTCAAGCGTATCCTGTTCAACGCCAGCTACCTGGTGATGGGGCTGGGCGATGTTTACCTGGGCGCGCCGGTGGCGACGCCGATGGATCCGCGCCACCGGCTGGTGACCACCAAGTACAACCCGGCCCGCACATGGACTCCGGAAAACGCCGTGGGCATCGGCGGCGCCTACCTGTGCGTGTACGGCATGGAAGGGCCGGGCGGCTACCAGTTCGTGGGCCGTACGGTCCAGATGTGGAACCGCTATCGGCAGACCGCGGATTTCCGCGACGGCAAGCAGTGGCTGCTGCGCTTTTTCGATCAGATTCGCTTCTACCCGGTCTCGACCGAGGAGCTCGCGCAGATGCGCGAGGACTTCGTGCGCGGCAATTTCAGCCTGCGCATTGAGCACAGCGTGTTGAAGCTGCGCGACTACAACCGGTTCCTGGCCGCAAACAGCGCGGACATCGACGCCTTCAAGCGCAGGCAGCAGACCGCTTTCGAGGCCGAACGCGAGCGCTGGGAGCGGTCCGGCCAGGCGCACTACGCGCCGGAGCTGCCCGACGAAGCCTCGACTTCCGACGCCCCCTTCGAGGTTCCGCACGGCTGCATCGCCATCGCCTCACCGGTGACCGGGAGCGTATGGGCGGTTCCGGTGCGGGCGGGAGAACGGGTCGAGATCGGCCACACCCTGGTGGTCGTCGAGGCCATGAAAATGGAAATTGCCATCGAAGCGGACGAAGCCGGTGTGGTGCGCGAGCTGTTGTGCGCGCAGGGCAGCCCGGTCAAAGCCGGCCAGGCCCTGGTCATTCTGGAGCTCGAGGACTGAGTGGCGTGCTGAGTCGTGATCAGAGTCTGGCGGTGGGAACCCTGCTCGAAGCGTATCGCCAGGAGCGTTGCACGCCGGGCGAAATACTGGAACTGGTGCTGTCACGCATCGCGGCGCAGCGCCACCGGCATATCTGGATCAGCTGCCTGTCACGCCAGCAGTTGCAGCCTTATGTCGAAGCGCTGGCCGGCAAATCGCCCGACGAGTTGCCTCTGTACGGCATTCCCTTCGCCATCAAGGACAACATCGATCTGGCCGGCCTGCCCACCACCGCCGCCTGTCCCGACTATGCTTATGAGCCCGAACAACACGCTTTTGTGGTGCAGCGTCTGATCGAAGCGGGCGCCATTCCCATCGGCAAGACCAACCTGGATCAGTTCGCCACCGGTCTGGTGGGCACGCGCTCCCCCTACGGTGCCTGTGAGAACAGCTTCGACCCGGACTACATCGCCGGCGGCTCCAGCTCGGGCTCGGCGGTGTGCGTAGCGCTGGGCCAGGTGAGTTTTGCGCTCGGCACCGACACCGCCGGGTCCGGTCGGGTGCCGGCCGCGTTCAACAACCTGATCGGCGTCAAACCCAGCCGCGGCCTGTTGAGCACCCGCGGTGTGGTGCCAGCCTGCCGCTCGCTGGACTGTGTGTCGGTCTTCGCCCTCGAGTGCAGCGACGCGCGACGGGTGTTGCAGTGCTGCACGGAATTTGACGCGCAGGATGCCTTCGCGCGCCCCGAGCCGGTCGCCCTGCCGGGCTTCAACCCGCAGAGGTTTCGCTTCGGTGTCCCGCGCCCGGGACAGCTGGAGTTCTTCGGCAGCGCCGCAGACGAATCGCTGTTCGATCAGGCGCTGCAGCGGTTGCAGGCGCTCGGCGGGGAGCACGTCAACATCGATTTCGAGCCGTTTCTGGCGGCCGCCCGGTTGCTCTACGAGGGACCCTGGCTGGCCGAACGCTATGCCGCGGTCGGGGCGTTTGTCGAGGCGCGCCCCGACGCCGCGCACCCTGTGACGCGGACGATCATCGCGCGCGGTAAACAGGGCAGCGCGGTTGACGCCTTCGAGGCGCAGTACCGCCTGATGGAGTGCCGTCGCGCCAGTGAAAACGCCTGGCAACAGGTCGACCTCATCGTTACGCCGACCGCCGGCACGATCTACCGCATCGATGCAGTGGAGGCGGATCCGGTCCGGCTCAACAGCAACCTGGGTTATTACACCAACTTCATGAACCTGCTGGACCTGTGCGCGGTCGCGGTGCCGGCGGGATTCAAGCACGACGGACTGCCCTTCGGCGTGACGCTGGTCGGCGAGGCGTTCGCCGATGCAGCCCTGCTGGCGCTGGCCGAACGGCTGCAGCGCGCAGCCGGCCTGCCAATGGGGGCCACGGGCCACCCCTTGCCGGCGGCCGGTGACGCCTTCGCTTGCGCAGCGGGCGTTGTGCCCATCGCCGTATGCGGCGCACATCTGTCGGGATTGCCCCTGAACCCGCAGTTGACCGAACGCGGGGCGTGGCTGCTGCAGCAGACGCGGACAGCGGCCGGCTATCGCCTGTATGCACTGGCGGGTGGGCCGCCGCAGCGGCCCGGGCTGGTGCGCGCCGCCGGGGGCGCGGCGATCGAGGTCGAGGTCTGGGCCCTGCCGCGCGAGCAGGTGGGCGGTTTTCTGCAGTTGATACCTGCACCGCTGGGGCTGGGCAAGGTGGAGCTGGAAGACGGCCGCTGGGTGAGCGGTTTTATCTGCGAACCCTGCGCCATTGCCGGCGCCGAGGAGGTAACGCGCTGGGGTGGCTGGCGCGACTATCTCGCCAGCGGCAAAGGCTGATTCAGGCCTTGGCGTCGAACAGGGAGCCGATCATGTCATCGGCCGCTTTCAGGACCTCGACGGAGGCGGATACTTGCAGCCGGTCCTGGATCAGACCGACCAACGGCCCGGCCAGACTGTCGGGGCTGCCGGCACCGAGCTGGTCGGCACTGGCGATCTCGCCGGCGTGCTGGCGCGCGTTGTCCAGCCCGCGCTGAATGCCGGTGACGGCGTGGGCAAGGGCGCTGTCGATTTTCATGCTAGGGTCCTCACACTATCACATCGAGTAGTTCGCCGACCGGTGCCGATGCGTCGCTGGCCAACTTGAGATTGCTGGATTCGACGACTGCAGGCGGGCTGTCTGATTGCGGTTCAGTCCGCTCTTGTTGGCTCAGCTGCTGGCGCGCTTCGGCTTCCATGTGGGACGCCTGGAGCGCAACGGCACGATCCTGCGCCGAGGGTTGCGCCGGCGCGTTGGCGGCGCGACGGATGGTCTGTGCCTTGACCAGGGTGGCCTGGGGATCGCCGGGGACCGGCGCTGAATCGATGCTGACTTCTCCACCGACCGCGTAGCGACGTCCATCGGGTCCGGTCTGGAATTCATAGCGGGCGCCGCCTTGTGCCAGGCTTCCGGCGGCGGCCTTGTGTGCGGCTTCGTGAGCGCGCACCTCGCGGTCGCGTGCCTGAAGGGCTTCGAGCTGCCGCTTTTCCTCGCCGGAGAGTTCTGCTTCCTGCCGAACGCTTCCCTGTTCGGTGGGCTGTCGGGGGTCGCGCTGCACGTCGGTCTCGGCGCCGCGCTTGCGTGGGTCGTTGTCAGCAGCCTCGTCATGGTGGGGGCGTTCCACGGGACGTGCCGAGGCCTGGTCCGGTTGCTGGTGTACTGAACGCGTGGGTGCGACGGTGGGGAGCGCGTGCTGGAACTGGGTATCGACGTTCATGGTGCTGTACCTCGCGGGCGATCCCTGCGCGGTTACTCGATTCCCTTACCTGGCATGACGGCACGCAGGCGCCAATACTTTAGTGGATTGCGGGGGATTTTCTTTCGCGAACAGATGTTTGCCGTTATACTTGCCCGCCAGTCTCGGGTCCGGCGACCGCCTCACGCCCAGGGCAATCCAATTAATCGGTTGAAATTCAGGGGGTTCAGGTGAGCCACGAAGACAAAGCATTCATGAGTACGTTTATCGGTGTTCTCGCCGGCCTGGTGGTGATTGCCGTTCTGTTTTATGCCGTCGCGAATATAGTCACCAGTGACCTGGTCAACGAGGATCACGACGGTCGCATGCAGGCCAAGATCGAGGAAAATATCCGCCCGGTGGGTCAGGTCAACGTGGGCTCGGTACCCGCGAGCGCCCCTGCTGCTGCCGGTGCGGCCGCTGCGGCGCCGCGCTCGGGTGACGAGGTCTATAACAGCGCCTGCGCGGCCTGTCACGCCAGCGGCGTGGCCGGTGCGCCCAAGCTTGGCGACCAGGGCGCCTGGGGGGCGCGAGCCTCCAAGGGTGTCGACGGTCTGTTGTCCAGCGTCGTCAACGGACTCAATGCCATGCCGCCGAAGGGAAGCTGTGCGACCTGCTCCGACGACGAGCTGAAAGCCGCGATCGAACACATGCTGTCGCAGAGCGGCCTGTAGGGTTCACCAGGAAGGTCGAGCAAGAGGGCCGCCCGCGGGCGGCCTTTTTTATGCGCCTGTCACTCAGGCAAGCAGGCCGCGCAGCTGGGCGAGGTGGGCCTGGCCACGCTGCTTCTGTTCGTCGGCGTTCTTCGCGCCGCCCGGCTTGTCCCAGCGCACGTCTTCCTGCGGCAGTTCGGCGAGGAAACGACTCGGTTCGCAGCTCTCCCACTCTCCGCCGCGGCGCCGTTTTCTGGCATAGCTCAGGGTCAGGGTTTTCTGCGCCCGGGTGATGCCGACGTAGGCCAGCCGGCGCTCTTCGTCGAAGTCGTCC
>CBDTYI010000150.1:0-6793 GCA_965364565.1 uncultured Gammaproteobacteria bacterium
GCAGGCCGTCGCGCCCTGCCCGGCCGGTCTCCTGGTAGTAGCCCTCGATGTGCTTGGGCAGGTCGTAGTGCACCACGAAGCGCACGTTGGGCTTGTCGATGCCCATGCCGAACGCCACTGTCGCCACCACCACGCGCAGCTCGTCGCGCAGGAAGCGTTCCTGCACCTCGGCGCGCTGTGCGGCCGGCAGACCGGCGTGATAGGCCGCGGCGTGCACGCCCAGGGTGCGCAGCTTGTCGGCAATTTCCTCCACCCGCTTGCGCGACAGTGCGTATACGATCCCTGAGTCGTTTTCGCGGCCGGCGAGAAAACGCTGCAGCTGGTCGAACGGCTTGTATTTTTCCAGCAGGGTATAGCGGATATTGGGGCGGTCGAAGCTGGTGACATAGCGGCGCGCCTCGCCCAGACCCAGCACCCTGACGATGTCGTCGCGGGTCTGCGGATCGGCGGTGGCGGTGAGCGCCACCAGCGGCACGGCGGGGAAGTGGCGGCGCAGCTGACCGAGTTGCACGTACTCGGGGCGGAAATCGTGGCCCCACTGCGAAACGCAGTGCGCCTCGTCGATGGCGAACAGGGCGATATCGATGTCCGCCAGCCGTTCCAGGAAGGCCGGGGTCATGAGGCGTTCCGGCGCGATGTAGAGCAGGTCCAGCTCGTCGGCGTGCAGCCGCGCCAGTACCTGGCGCGCCGCGGCGCTGCCCAGTGCCGAATTGTAGAACGCCGCCCGCACCCCGTTGGCCTGCAGCGCATCGACCTGGTCTTTCATCAACGAGATCAGCGGCGACACAACGATGGCAACGCCCGCCCGGTGCAGAGCCGGCAGCTGATAGCACAACGACTTGCCGCCGCCGGTGGGCATCAGCACAAACGCATCGCGCCCGCCGATCAGGTCTGCAACGATCTCCTGCTGGTCGGGTCGGAAGCTGTGGAAGCCGAACACCCGGCGAAGGGTGGCGTGGATGTCGTCCGTGACCGCAGAGGTACTGCTCATGGGTGGATTGTACGGCGCCACGCAGGGCGGGTCAGCTACTACTTACGCCCGACAGCATGCACTCGGGACGCCTGAGCTCAGTGGCACCGCGATATCACTTCGATGCGCCGCGCGCGTATCGCGGCGCCCAGCTGCGGTCCGTTCAGTCCAGGGGAATCAATATCCGCCGCACTGATGCGGGTAGCCGCCGCGCGTGCCTGTTCGAGCCGCTCGGCGCGCGCTGTGTCGATCAGGCCGGCGGCCCGGTAGGTCTCCAGCAGTTGGCGCCAGCGTTGCTCCTGGCGGAAGGCGCTTGCCGACTCCATCAGGGTCAGGATGTCCGCCGGATTATCGCTCAGCACGTCGTTTTCGTGCCGGATGGCGTGCATAGCCAGCCAGGTGTAGTCGTTGGGCGCGCGGTACCGGCCACACAGAGCCTCCGCCTGGGCAAGGCGCTGTTCGCGGTCCAGATCCTGGCCCAGGGCGCGCAGCAGCACGGCGAAGCGTACCTGCGGGTCGGTGCTGTGCGGCACGCTGTCCTTCAGTTCCCTCAGCGGCGCGACAAGTTGTCTGCCGGTGTGCGCCGTTTCGTCCCGGTATTCGCGTGCAATTTCCGGAAACAGAACCGCTAGTGCGCCGCAGCCGGCCAGCGTGGTGAAGAATTTTTGCGGCGTGTCGGTGCCCAGGGCGCGCGCGAGTTCGCCCCATACCCGTTCCGGCACCAGGTGGTCGACCTCACCGCTGTCCACCATGCGGCGCATCAGCGCATTGGTGCCGTGCGCCACCTTGAAGCCCCACTTGCCGAACTGGGCGGCGAACCGGGCCACGCGCAGGATGCGCACCGGGTCTTCGGCGAAGGCGGGGCTGACGTGGCGCAGCAGGCCGTTGTCCAGGTCTTCGCGGCCGTGGCAGGGGTCGATGAGCATGCCGTCGGCGTCCTCCGCCATGGCGTTGATGGTCAGGTCACGGCGCTGCAGGTCCTGTTCCAGGGTGACATCGGGGCTGGCGTGAAAGGCGAAGCCCTTGTAACCCGGACCGGTCTTGCGCTCGGTGCGCGCCAGGGCATATTCGTCGCCGGTCTGCGGGTGCAGGAATACCGGGAAGTCCTTGCCAACCTGTTTGAAGCCCTGGTCGAGCAGTTCCTGCGGCGAGGCGCCCACCACCACCCAGTCCTTTTCGTGGACCGGCAGGCCGAGCAGTTTGTCCCGCACCGCACCGCCGACCAGATAGATCTGCATCAGCGCCGCGCGGTGGTCCGGTAGCGCGTGAACTGGGCGCGGGATCGCTTGTCGCTCAGGTACGTCGGCACAATGGCTTCGACCGAGCGGGGTTTAATGTCCAGGCCGATCAGCGCCGGGTTGCTGCACACGCTGTCTTTCTGCAGCGAATAGTAGTTGTCGATGGTGAAGGGCTTGCCGGGCACCAGTCCCAGCAGATGGCCCTGCAGGCGGGCGGCGAAATCGGGCAGACCGATCACCAGGGTGTTCTTCCCGATCTGCCCGGCGGTGTACTGCACCAGCTTCTGCAGGGTGTAGACCTCGGGCCCGCACAGCTCCAGGCGCTGGCCGGCCAGTTTGTCGTCTTCCAGTGACCTGACCATGGCCTCCACCACGTCGCCGACATACACCGGTGCGAAGCGCGCGCCCGCACAGGCGAGCGGAAACAGCGGTGGCGACAGGCGCAGCAGGGTGGCGAAGCGGTTGAAGAAGCTGTCGCCGGGACCGAACACCACCGAGGGCCGGAAGCTGGTGACCGCCAGCCCCGGTGCGTGGTGCACCAGGTCCTCGCCTTCACCCTTGGTCTTGAGGTAGCGGCTGTCGGGTTCGTTGACGTTGGCATTCAGGGCGCTCATGTGCAGCAGGCGGGTTACGCCGGCCTCACGCATCGCCTTGACCACGGCGCGCGGGAGTTCCACGTGCGCGGTCTGAAACCGGCTGCTGCCGCTCTCGTTGAGAATCCCCACCAGGTTGATGACCGCGTCACTGTCCTGGAACAGGGCGCGCAGAGCGTCGCCGTCGGAGGAAGCCGCCTGCACCAGCTTTACCGAGGTATCGATGCGCAGATCGCGGTGACGCTCGGGGCGGCGGGTGATCACGGTCACAGCGTGTCCCAGGCCGGCGAGCCGGTGTACCAGGTGCGAGCCGATGAAACCGGTGCCACCCAGTATGCAGATGCGTAATGCTTTCATGGTCGTCCCTTGTCTGGTTTCCGCAGCCGATTGTAAATCCGTTCGGCGCCAAGTCCAGCGCTAGTGTACCCCGCCACCGATATTGCCCCGTTGAGCGCCGCTGAGCGGGAAATGCGGATCAGTAGCGCTGCTGGACCGCGGGCATGCGCCGGGTGAGGGGGGTGACCGGACGTTGCAGACGCCACTCGAACACCGTGGCGTAGGCCAGCACCCGGCGCACGTAACTGCGCGTTTCCGGGTAGGGAATCAGTTCCATCCACAGGTCGGCCTGCATCGACCGGTCGGTCGGCAGCCAGCGACTGACCCGGTGCGGCCCGGCATTATAGGCGGCGGCTGCCAGCACCGGCGAGCCGTTATAGCGGTCCAGCAGCTTGCGGAAATAACCGCTGCCGAGGCGGATGTTCTGGTCCGACTGCAGCAGCGCGTCGGTGCCGCCGTAGCGGATATTCAGGGCACGCGCGGTCTGCTTGCCGGTGGCCGGCATCAGCTGCATCAGGCCCAGCGCGCCGACCGGAGAGCGGGCGTCCTCCATAAAGGCGCTCTCCTGGCGGATCACACCATAGATGAGCGCCGGGTCCAGCTGGTAGCGGCGCGCGTTGGCGAGGATGGACTCCCGGTGCGGCAGCGGAAAACGCAGTGTCAGGTCGGACCAGTACTTGGCCTGCGAGGCGGTGACAATGGCGCGGTCGTGCCAGCCCCAGCGGTGTGCCAGCAGGGCGGCGAGTTTGAGCTGGTCTGCGGAAAGGTTTGCGGTCGCGTAATACCACTCGCGGCGCGCCTCCAGACGCTTGCCGGTGCGGTACAGTTCGCGCGCCCGCTCGATACCCGGCAGCTGCTCGATCGCCTCGAGTTGCTGCTTGTCGTGGCTCACGCGTGCGTCGTTCATCTGGTAGGGACGTTTCAGCCGGTCGGAGGCCATGAAGCCGTAGTAGCTGCGCTCGTCGCTGAGCCGCGCGTACTCGGTCAGGGCATCGCCGCTGGCGCCGCTCTCGTCCAGGGCGCGGGCGCGCCAGTACTGCCAGGTCTCGGCGTGGCGTTCCTCGGCGTCCAGCCGGTCCAGCCAGTGCAGGGCACTGCCCCAGTCGCCGTTCGCCAGCGCCACTCGCACCCGCCACTGGCGGATGCTCGCGTCGGCGTGGCTGTCGGGCACGCTCGCCAGCCACTCCGCGGCGCGCGGATGGTCGTCGAGGGCCGCGTGCAGGCCGATTTCGCGCAATACTTCGCCTTCCTGCTGCGGCGTGAAGGCGTGGGTCGCGGCGATTGCCTGCCAGTGTTTCCAGGCCTGTTCCGGCTTGTGGCGCGCCAGCCGACCGATGGCGTGTACCAGGATGTCGCGCACCAGCGCGGTGTCTTCCTCGGCCCAGGGCTCTTTCAGCGCCGCGGTGGGACGGCGGTGTGCATATTGCCAGCGTTTTACCCAGGTGCGGTCTTCAGACGACAGGCGCTTGGCCAGGTAGCCCGCCAGGCTGGATTTCTGCTCGGCGAAGGCCAGCCGGATGCGTTGCCAGATATGCTGGCTGGTGATCAGGTTGCTGGCGTAGAGCTGGTCGAAGGCAGGGTCGCAGGCGTCGGGCTGGGAATGGCCGACCAGCCACAGCTTGAGGGCATCCTGCAAAGCGGCTTCGCGGTCTTCACCCTCGGCGAGCCGGGCCCGCACCTGGTAGCACTGCAGGGTGACCGAGCCCTGCGGCTCGTAGAAGCGCAGATAGGTAGTCCAGTCGCGCTGCTTGCCCAGTCGGTGCAGCCAGCTGATGCGCAGGCGTGCGGCGACCGGCTGATCGGCATAAAGCTTCAGGAACGCATAGACCTCACCGGGTTTCGCCTTGCTCAGGCGCCGCCGCAGCGACTCGTATTCCAGGTAGCTGTAGAGCGGGTAATTCACCAGCCGGCGTTTGAGATCGCCGAAGGTGGCGTCGTCACCGGCCTTGAGCGCCGCTTCGGCCTTGATGAAAAGCTTGCGCTCATCCTTGTATTCGTCTGCCAGGCTGTTGCCGGTCGGTTGCAGGGCGAACAGCAGGGCGATGCCTGAAAGCAGTTTGCGCATATCCGTCGGTGGGGTGTCCGCTGCCGGGGCCTCCGGCCAGCGCCAAAAATAAAAGAGTCGCTGCGAAGGTACAATCCCGCGCATGGAAATATTTTCGTTGTTGGCCAGCTATGCTCTGCTGGGCGCCTTCGCTGGCGTGGTAGCCGGGTTGCTGGGGGTGGGTGGCGGCCTGATCGTGGTGCCGATCCTGGCGACGCTGTACGCCCTGCAGGGTTTTCCTGCCGAACTGACCATGCAGCTGGCGGTCGGCACTTCGCTGGCCACCATTGTGTTCACTTCGCTATCTTCCATGCGCGCGCACCATAGGCGCGGCGCTGTCGACTGGCCTATCATGGCGCAGCTGTCGGTCGGCATCCTGCTGGGTGCCTGGCTGGGCGGGGTGTTGGCGCAGTGGCTGGGGGGCGTGTTGCTGGCGCTCCTGTTCGGGCTGTTCGAACTCGCGGTGGCCGTGCAGATGGGCTTCGGGCGGCCGCCGGCGGCGCACCGCGCTGCACCCGGCAGGGCACGCAACGCCGTGGCCGGCCTGCTCATCGGCGCCGTGTCGGCGCTGCTCGGCATCGGTGGCGGTACCCTGAGCGTTCCGTACCTGGTGTGGCACAACGTCGGCGTGCGGCGCGCGGTGGGGACGTCGTCGGCCTGCGGCCTGCCGATTGCTCTGGTCGGTGCACTTGGCTTTGCGCTGGTGGGCCGGGGCACGGAAGGGCTGCCGCCCGGAAGCAGCGGCTTCGTGTACTGGCCTGCCGTGGCCGCCATCAGCGTCACCAGCGTCGCCAGTGCGCCGCTGGGCGCCCGCCTGGCGCACCGCCTCGAGCAGGTCACCCTGAAACGGCTGTTCGCGCTGTTCATCGGCTTGCTGGGAGTCTGGATGATCGTCAAGAATCTGCCGGCCGCCTAGCCTGAAACGCTGCGCATGCCGCTGTTTTTCCACATAATCTCTATACATGGAAATAGCCAGCCGCCTTGATGTTGATCAAGGCGCCATCCTGACCTATTTGGCACAGTTACGATCCTGAACATGAATGATCGGGAGCTTTGTGACGACCGCCATCAGCAGAATGCAGTTCCTGCGCGGAGATTTTTCCGGGCGCCGAGCATCCCTGCGCCCGCCGTGGGCGCTGACGGAAGCGGCGTTTGTGTCGCGTTGCGACGGCTGCGGCGACTGTGTGGCCGCCTGCCCCACGCACATTCTGCACAGCGGGCGCGGTGGTTATCCCGAGGTTGATTTCGGTTCCGGCGAATGTCTGTTCTGCGGCGACTGTGTGGTGGCCTGCAGGCCCGGCGCGCTGCTGCAGCGCGCCGATCAGGCACCCTGGACGCTCAGGGCGTCGATTGATCCCGGCGTCTGTGTCGCACACCGGGGCGTGGAGTGTCGCAGTTGCTCCGATCCCTGCGTGCCGCGCGCCATCCGCGTGCGCGCCCGGGTGGGTGGTGCCGCGATCCCTCAACTCGAGACCGGAATCTGCAACGGCTGCGGCGCCTGCTACGCGCTGTGCCCGGTCGGGGCGATCAGTCTGCAGGCAGCGCGTTGACAGGAGACGCAATGGATATCAGTGGTGTGTTGGTACGCACTTACCCGGACAACGTCGACGCG
>CBDTYI010000151.1:0-6755 GCA_965364565.1 uncultured Gammaproteobacteria bacterium
ATCGAATCGTTCGAACGCCGCTACGGTTACAAACCGACCGCCATCCCGGTGGCGATCGATGCACTTGCCGTATTCGCCCACAAGGACAATCCGGTGCAGGGCATGACTATTGCCCAGGTCGATGCCGTGTTTTCTTCCACCCGCAAATGCGGTGCTGCCGATGACATTACCGACTGGGGCGCACTGGGCCTGGAGGGCGCCTGGAAAACGCGTTCGATTCAGCTGTACGGGCGCAACTCGGTGTCCGGTACCTATGGTTATTTCAAGGAGAAATCCCTGTGCAAGGGTGACTTCAAGAACAACGTCAACGAGCAGCCTGGTTCGGCCTCGGTGGTGCAGTCGGTATCGTCGTCACTGAACGGTATCGGCTACTCCGGTATCGGCTACAAGACCTCCGGTGTACGCGCCGTGCCGCTGGCGAAAGCCGAGGGGGACGCGTTCGTCGAGGCGACCCCGGACAACGCCATTGCCGGCAGCTATCCGCTGGCCCGCTTCCTGTATGTGTATGTCAATAAGCACCCCAACAAGCCGTTGTCGCCGCTGGAGCGTGAGTTCCTGAAAATGGTGCTGTCCAGATCCGGGCAGAACGTGGTGGTCAAGGACGGCTATATTCCGCTGCCAGCCAGGGTGGCGGCGAAGGAACTCGACAAGCTGCAGTAGCCGGGCGGGTTGCCGGGCTGTGCTGCAACCGCCCGTGCGAGGGGGTCTGATTGTCGCGAATTCGAGGGATCGCGGTGTGTGCCGCTTCAGGCCGCATTCAGCATATAGCGCAGCGCATCGAACTCGCGGTAACCGACGTGCTGCAGCATCAGGCCAACCCCGTTGTCGCCCGCGTGTACCACGTAGGCGGGCAGCCGGTGTTCGGTACACCTGCCGTGCAGCTCTGCGGTGAACGCCACCTCGAGCCGTGCCTGCGCCGGTATGCGCACACCTTCGAGGTCGATAAACATGCCCTCCAGGCTGATGTTGCGGGTGCGCCCGTTGATCATGCCGATCGGCGGGTAATACAGGTTTACGTTCAGACTAATTTCTTTACGGGAACTCCAGCGGTGTTCGACGCCCATGCCTTGTTGCCTCCCTTGCGGCTCACCTCAGCCTTGCAGTCAGATCTGACATCAAAAAAGCAATATCGATGCCAAAGGTAAACTCGCTGATCCCGGGACACCGTTGCATTATTGCGCCTTCGCGGCGCGGTACGCCTTAAGCCGTGCTCGAATCGCCCTCGTCCCCCCAGTACAGGACCAGCAGGCACTTTCGCCTGCGGCTGCTCTGGGACCGTTTCGCGCGCCGTGCGGTCGTCGCCGGTGGCATCGGCGTCATCGTTGCTATCCTGTTGATATTCTTCTATCTGCTGTACGTTGTCCTGCCGCTGCTGGAGACCCCGGAGATGGAATCGGTGGCGAACTATGCGCTGCAAGCCGGCTCCTCGGTGTTGTACCTGGCTATGGATGAGCAGGCCGAGGTGGGGGCGGTATTCGACCGCGATGGCCGGGTGCGCTTCTTGACCAAGGCCGATGGCAGCCTGCTCAAGTAACTGGAGCTGCCGATCCCGGCGGGGTCGCTGTGGCCAGTTTTTCGGCGGGCCGTCCGAATTCCGGCGTAGTGGTGCTGGGGCTGAGCAACGGTCAGGCGCTGGTGGTAAGGCATCGCTACCGGGTCAGCTTTCCCGATGACCGGCGCGTCATCACCCCCGAGATTGAATACTCGCTGGGCGCCTTCGCCCACCTGGATACCGGAAAAGCGGTGGAAGTATGGAGTGAAGACCGCCTGGTGGATCGCGAGTATGAATCTCTGATGCGCGAGCTGATGACCTACATGATGGAGGATCCGTCCTCGATTCCCTGTGTGTTGCAGGCCATGTTCGCCGCGCGCGCCATCGAACGTATCGGCGATCGCGCCGGCAATATCTGCGAATATGTGATTTATCTGGTCAAGGGTAAGGACGTGCGCCATACCCGCGTCGACCAGCAGGACGAAAGTTAGGGAACTTCTGATTAATTCGCTTCTCGTCATCCCGGCGCATGCCGGGATCCAGTGAATTCAACGATATGGATTCCCGCATGCGCCGGAATGACGGATTAATCAGAAGTTCCTTAGGTAAGCAGCAGCTCCAGCAGCGCTTTCTGGGCGTGCAGGCGATTCTCCGCCTCGTCCCAAACCACGCTCTGCGGCCCGTCGATGACCTCCGCGGTCACCTCCTCGCCACGGTGCGCGGGCAGGCAGTGCATGAACAGCGCATCGCTGGCGGCCTGTGCCATCAGTTCACTGTTGACCTGAAACTCGCTGAAGGCGCGTTCGCGCTTGGCCTGTTCTTCCTCCTGGCCCATGCTGGCCCACACGTCGGTTACCACCAGATCCGCGTCCCTGGCGGCGAGCAGCGGGTCTTCACTCAGACTGATGCGCTCACCGGCTGCGGCAACTATGCCGGGGTCGGGTTTGTAGCCGGCGGGCGTGGCTATGTTGAGGTGGAAATCGAACCGGGTGGCGGCATTGATGTAGGAATGACACATGTTGTTGCCGTCGCCGATAAAGGCCACGGTCGCACCCCGAATATCGCCGCGCCGTTCGAACCAGGTCAGCATATCGGCGAGCAGCTGGCAGGGGTGGTACTGATCGGTGAGTGCATTGATGACCGGTACCGCGGAGTAGCGCGCCAGCAGCTCGACCTTCTCGTGTTCGAAGGTGCGGATCATGATGGCGTCCACCATGCGCGACAGCACCCGGGCGCTGTCTTCGATGGGTTCGCCGCGGCCGATCTGGGTGTCGCGCGGAGACAGGAACATGGCGTGCCCGCCCAGCTGTACCATACCGGTCTCGAAGGAAACGCGGGTGCGGGTGGATGATTTCTCGAACACCATCGCCAGCATCTTGTGCTTGAGCGGCTCGAAAATGCGCCCTTCGCGCTGCCATTGCTTCAGCTCGCCGGCGCGTGCCATGAGTTCGCGCAGTTGCTCGCCGGACAGGTCAAGCAGAGTCAGAAAATGTTTTACGCTCATTGCGGGTCGCCCAGGAACATTTCGATCAATTCGCTGACCGTGGTCACAATGGTGTCCGCCTGTTCGCGGGTCAGGGTCAGCGGTGGCAGCAGCCGCACCACGCTGTCAGCGGTAACGTTGATCAGCAGTCTGCGCGCCAGCGCCTGCTGCATCAGTTCAGCGCAGGGCCGATCGAGTTCGATACCGATCATCAGGCCCTGGCCGCGAATGGATACCACGCCCGGGGCCGTGCCGAGCCGCGCCCGGAACGCCTGCAGCATCAGCGTACCCATGGCGGCGGCGTTGTCGATCAGCTGGTCCTGCTGGAGCGTCTCGATCACCGCCAGCGCGGCGCTCGCAGCCAGTGGATTACCGCCGAACGTAGAGCCGTGATTACCGGGCTTGAAGACCTCCGCGGCCTGACCGCGCGCCAGGCAGGCGCCGATCGGGACGCCGTTACCGAGCCCCTTGGCCAGAGTCATGACATCCGGAATCAGCCCGTGGTGCTGATGGGCGAACCAGCGCCCGGTTCTGCCCATGCCGGTCTGGATTTCATCCAGCATCATCAGCCAGCCGCGCTGGTCGCACAGCGCACGTATTTCACCGAGGTAGCTTTCCGCCGGGATGCGGATGCCGCCCTCGCCGGTGATGGGTTCCACCAGTATGGCGACCACATTGGGGCTGTTGTCCGCGATGGTGCGCAACGCGTCCAGATCGTCGTAGGGCGCACGCAGAAAACCGGGCACCAGTGGTTCGAAGCCGGCCTGGATCTTGCGGTTACCGGTGGCGGTCAGCGTGGCCATGGTGCGGCCGTGAAAACTGCCCTCCATGACGATCACTTGTGGGGCGGAAATACCTTTCTGATGACCGTGCAGCCGCGCCAGCTTCAGTGCCGCTTCATTGGCCTCGGCGCCCGAGTTGCTGAAAAAGACCCGGTCCATGGCCGCAACCCGGCACAAGGCGTCGGCCAGCTTGTGTTGCAGTTCGATGTGGTACAGGTTGGAGGTGTGCAGCAGCCGGCGTGCCTGGCTGCAGATGGCTTCGCTCACCGCCGGGTGGGCATGACCCAGCCCGCACACCGCAATACCGCACAGGGCGTCCAGATAGCGCTCGCCGGCACTGTCAAACAGGTACGCGCCCTCACCGTGTTCGAAGGTGACCGGCAATGGTTTGTAGGTGTTCATCAGATGTTCGGCCATCGGGCTTCCCAAAAAGCAAAAGGCAGCTTCGGGCTGCCTGTCAATTCAGAGGTGATGCGTTGATCCTGCAGAATCAGCCAGGCCGCATTGGAAGCCGCCATGCCAAAGCGGGGATTCTATAGGGTGTCAGGGGCTTTTCCAAGCGCGGGGCGGCAACGGTGGAGGGCGCTGCGGTCGCCGTAAACGGGCCCAGAAGCGCAAAACCCGGCCATCGGCCGGGTTTTGCAACTGACCCGGTGCGGTATCAGAACGGCAGGCCGTGCCCCTGCGCGGTCATGCCGAGAATCATCGGAATCGACAGCAGGGTGTTGGTGCGCGAGGCCATCAGGGCCACCACCTTGCCCTTGGCAATTTCCTCCGGGCTGGCCTGCACGATGCCGAGAATCTTTTTCTGGTTGGGCCAGATCAGCACCCAGACGTTGAACAGCATGATGGTGCCCAGCCAGGCGCCCATGCCGATGATGCGGAAGCCTTCCTGGAAGGTGAATGCAGCCACCACGCCGGAACCCTCACCGGCGTGCATGGCTTCCAGCGCCAGCGCGCCGGTCAACCAGGTCGCCAGCGCGGCCCAGCGGAACCACGCCAGGGCGGTCGGGGCGATATATTTGTTGATGGCCGCCGGCCCGGGTCCGCCGCCTTCGGCTTCGGCGAGCGCCTTGGCCACGCCGGGGACCTGTACGAAGTTGAAGTAGTAGAGCAGGCCAATCCAGGTGATGCCGACCAGCACATGTGCCCATACCCAGAATTCCCAGGGATTGACCGTGCCGCTGGGACCCAGCACAAAGATGATGATGACCGACAGTACGATACCGGAAATGATGGTACCCCAGATGGACTTGAGTGGATTCATGCTTGCTGCTCCTCGAAACAATAGGGTTGGACTTTTTTATAACCAGCGGAAAAGCCGACTAATTTGCTAAGGATTGCGAAGCTTACGGCAGGGCACTGTCGAATGCAATATCGAGCCCGCAGGCGTCCGAGTCGGTGCATAATGCCGTCATGATGGACGCCATTCAGCTGAGCCTGTTTGCCAGCCGCATCGCCGCGGTATGTGACGAAATGGGGGCCGTGCTGCGCCGCGCCGCGTTCTCGCCGAACATCAGAGACCGGCTGGATTATTCCTGCGCGGTATTCGACGCAGGGGGGCAGCTGTGTGCCCAGGCGGCGCATATTCCGGTGCATCTGGGCAGTATGGCCTACGCGATGGCCGGACTGGTGCAAAGCCGCCGCTGGGCGGCCGGCGATATGCTGGTGCTCAATGATCCCTTCCAGGGCGGCACGCACTTGCCCGACATCACTCTTGTTGCGCCGGTGTACTGCGCCGGCGCGTGCGTCGGTTTTGTCGCCAACCGCGCGCACCACGCCGATATCGGCGCAGACAGTCCCGGTTCCATGCCGCTGTGCACCCGCCTGGAACAGGAGGGGCTGGTGATTGCGCCCACGTTGCTGATGGCCGCAGGCCGGCTGCAGCAGCAGGTGCTGGATCGCATAATCGCGGCGACCCACAACGCGGTTATAACGGAGGGCGACTTTTCCGCCCAGATCAGCGCCAACCGCACCGGGGTGCGGCGCGTTCAGGAGCTGGTGGACATGATGGGTCGGGCCGCCTATATGGACGGCCTGGACGTCCTGAACGACTACGGTGAACGCATGGCCCGGGCGGCCCTCGGGCAGCTGCCGCAAGGCGTCTACCGTTTTACCGATTACATGGACGACGACGGGCAAGGGGGCCGCGACATCCCGCTGCAGGTCGCCATCAGCGTCACGGCCGCGGCGGTACACATCGATTTTTCGGGGACTGCCGCGCAGGTGGCGGGAAACATCAACTGTCCGCTGTCGGTCGCGGCAGCCGCGGTGTTCTACGTGTTCCGCTGCCTGATGGACGAACGCACGCCGGCCTGCGCAGGCAGCTTTCGCTGCCTGCAGATCAGCGCTCCCGAGGGCTGCCTGCTGAACGCCAGACCGCCAGCGGCGGTCGCAGCGGGCAACGTGGAAACCAGCAGCAGGGTCGTGGATGTGATCCTGGGTGCACTCGCCCAGGCGGTCCCGGACCGGGTTGCCGCTGCCAGTCAGGGCACCATGAATAACCTGGCCATGGGCGCGCGGGGCGCAGAGGGCGGCTGGGACTACTACGAAACGCTCGCCGGTGGCATGGGCGCGGGTCCTGCCGGCGGTGGCCTGCACGCCGTGCAGACGCATATGACCAATACGCTCAATACGCCCATCGAGGTGCTGGAAGCCGCCTTCCCGCTGCGGATCCGGCGCTACGCGCTGCGGCATGGTTCGGGGGGGGGCGGCGTCAGGCGCGGGGGCGACGGGCTGGTGCGCGAGTACGAGTTTCTGGCGCCTGCGCAGCTTACCCTGCTGACCGAACGCCGCCGCCGAGGTCCCTGGGGACTGGCGGGAGGACAGGCCGGGATGCCGGGGCAGAACCGCCTCAACGCGTCGCCCTTGCCGGCCAAGACGGCCGTGGCCGTTGCCAAAGGCGACCGGCTGGTGATCGAAACTCCCGGCGGCGGTGGATTCGGGCCGCCCGCGACTCGCTGACCGGATACGCACTCGCCGGTCACCGGATCGCAGC
>CBDTYI010000152.1:0-6714 GCA_965364565.1 uncultured Gammaproteobacteria bacterium
GCGGTGCCCATGTGGCTGCTGTTCGAGGTCGGCGTGTTCATGTCGACCCGCTTCGCGCCGACCCCGGAGGAACCACACCAGGAATACGAACCCATGTCCGAACAGGACATGGAGCGTGAACTGGATGACATCGAGCAAGAGGAAAACCGGCCTCCTCAGCCCTGACGCGGCCTGTTTGACGGAATTATTGCGCTCCCCGGGCTGTCCATGTGTATATGGGACGGCGCAACAGGCGTAACCAGATAAGGGGCGAGACGGCCGCACGGCACAGGCACGCTGGCGGCAGGTGGTTCGTGCTGCTACTGGCCTGCTGGCTGTTACCGGCTGCGGCGACAGCGGCCGCAGCCCTCAGCAACCAGCTCGCCAACCATCCCTCCCCCTATCTCGCCATGCACGGCGAGGATCCGGTGCACTGGCAGCCGTGGAGCGAGGCAACCCTGCAGAAAGCCCGCCAGCTGAATCGGCCGCTGTTGGTGTCCATAGGTTATTTTTCCTGCCACTGGTGCCATGTGATGCAGCGCGAGAGCTATCAGGATCCCGCGCTTGCCAAACTGATCAACGCGCATTTCGTCCCGGTCAAGGTGGATCGCGAGCTGGAACCGGCACTGGACGCCCACCTGATCGAATTTGTCGAACTGACGCGCGGCCAGGCGGGCTGGCCCCTGAACGTGTTCCTGACACCGGAGGGTTATCCGCTCGCCGGAATTGTCTACGCACCGCGAGAGCGCTTTTATGCCATCCTGGATGACCTGCGCAGACGCTGGGAAAAAGACGCCCAACAGCTTTCCGGGCTGGCTCAAAATGCCATGGACGAATGGGCGGCAATACGCAGTGCCGCCGCGCGCCAACCTTCCACCGCGACCTCCTTTTCACACAGCTTCAAGACCCAGGCCGGCCTGCGGCAGGACGAGCTGGCCGGCGGGTTCGGTCAGCAGACCAAATTCCCCATGGTGCCGCAGCTGCAGGCGCTGCTGTGGCTGAGCGCGAACCAGGGGGAGAACTCGCTGAACAGCTTCGTCCGCCTGACACTGGATCAGATGGCCGAGCAGGGGCTGCACGATCTGCTCGGGGGTGGGTTCTTTCGCTATGTCACGGATCCCGCCTGGCAGATTCCCCACTACGAAAAAATGCTTTACGACAATGCGCAGCTGGCGCTGCTCTACCTGCAGGCGGCTGAGCTGTTCGAATCGATGCGCTATCGGGATATCGGTCTGGCCACGCTGGATTTCATGATCAGCGCCATGCGCAGTGATGAGGGCTACTTCATCAGCAGCTTTTCGGCTGTCGATGATCAGGGGCGGGAGGGCTTCTATTACCTCTGGGACGAGGCGTCACTGCACGACGCTTTGAGCGGCGACGAACTGCGCGTGGTGAAGGCGGCCTGGTTCGATGAGCACCCGGAGGCCGCAGAGTATGGCAAGCTGCCGCGCTGGCAGAAGCTACCGGCGCAGCTGGCCCGGGATCTCGATCTCAGCCAGGTTCGTTTTCAGGCTCTGCTTGAGTCGGGGCGCGAGAAGCTCCTCAAGGCGCGTTCGGTCCGCGCGCTCCCGGCCGACGACAAAGGACTCGCGGCCTGGAATGGTCTGGCACTCAGTGCCCTGGCGGCAGGTTTTGCAGCAACGGGGGACGGCCGTTATGCCCAGCTGGCCGAACAACTGGCCTCCTACGTCAGCAACCGGCTGTGGGACGGCAGGCAGCTGCTGCGAGCACGCGCTGGCAACCGGGTGCTCGCCGAGGCCAGCCTGGAGGACTACGCGCTGGTGGCACGCGGCCTGTGGGACTGGAACCGCCACAGGCCGGCCGGCGAGCGCGCTGCACTGGTGGAAAAGCTGGTACGCATCGCCTGGCAACGCTACTTCAGAGACAACCGCTGGACGCAGAGCGACACGGCACTGATTCCCATGCTGGAAGGGCGTATCGCGACCGAGGACGGTCCCTTGCCCTCAACCACCGCCGCAATCAGTTATCTCAGCGCACACCATCAGACGCTCAGAGAAGATGAGGGTATACAGGAACATCTCGCCGGCCACCTTGCTGAAGTGCGTGCTCACCTGGCCGATTCGGCGTTCTGGTATGCGAGCTACCTGGAGCTGCTTGAGCCGACTCAGTCTTTGCCGTAGCGCATCCGTGTGCCGTGCGTGAGCGACAGCATGATTTCCTCGGCACTCAGCTGGTGCGGGAAATAGGTCCCGGAAATTTTCGCCGCATTAATGCTGGAGCCTTCCAGATTCGTCTCTGAGAAATCGATACCGCGCAGATCCGCCTGACGGAAATAGCAGTGGCGCAGGTCGAGACCCTTGGCGTGCAGCTTGCGCAGGTCGGTGGTACGGAAGTCGCAGCCGCGCAGATTGCAGCTCTCACCCGCCGCATGCCGCGCATTGAACTCGTCGATCTCACCGTCGCGCAGCAGGCGGTACATGGGATCGTCTTTGATCTCGGGCTGGTTGGTGCTCATCAAATCGCTCCTCGTTTACTGATCTGATTCAGGTATCTGGTTCCAACGGCGCAGGCCGCGACAGGTGTGCATGGTCAGCGGCGCGCGCCGTCGGGAATCCGCAGGCGCACCGTGACACGTCGTCCCGGGAGCGCATACACAAGCGCGGTCTCTGCGGGGAAACGATGCTGACTGTACCGCTTCGAGGGCCGATCTGCCAGCCGCGCCGGGGTGTGCTCACGCGGCGCTGTTGCTGTCCAGGCATCGACCGGAGCGCAGCAGTTCGCCCAGTTCCGCCGGCGGCACCGGGCGGCAGAAATAATAGCCCTGCATTTCATCGCAGCCATGCGCCTTCAGGAACGCCAGTTGCTGGTTGCTCTCGACGCCTTCCGCGTTGACAGTCAGGTTCAGGTTATGCCCCATGGCAAGGGTGGCGCTGACAATGGCGGCGTCATCCGGGTCGGTGGCGAGGTCGCGTACGAATGACTGGTCGATTTTGAGCTTGTTGATCGGAAAGCGTTTCAGGTACGCCATCGACGAATAGCCGGTTCCAAAATCGTCGATGGACAACTGCACACCCAGGTTGCGCAGGGCGTGAAGTGTCTCGATGGTCTCCTTGACGTGTTCCATGATCATGCTCTCCGTCAGTTCGAGTTCCAGGAACTGCGGGTCGATGCCGGTCTGGTTCAGCGCCCGTTGCACCATCTTCACCAGATCATGACGCATGAGCTGGCGGGCTGACAGATTCACGGAGACCCGGACCGGGGGCAATCCCTGTTCCAGCCATTGCACCTGCTGCCGGCAGGCCGTGTTCATGACCCACTCGCCGAGCGGCACGATGAGGCCGCTGTCCTCCGCGACCGGGATGAAAGTGCCCGGCGATATCAGGCCCTGTTCGGGGTGGTTCCAGCGTACCAGGGCTTCGCAGCCGACGATGTTACCCGTTAACAGGCTGACCTGCGGCTGGTAGTGGAGCAGGAATTCATTGCGCTCCAGCGCCTTGCGCATCGAACTTTCCAGGCTCAGGCGTTCGAGTGCGCGAGTATTCATTTCGACGGTGTAGAACTGGAAATTGTTGCGGCCGTTTTCCTTGGCGCGGTACATGGCGGTGTCGGCGTTTTTCAGGAGTGTGGCGGCGTCCGAACCGTCGCTCGGGAAGGCGCTGATACCGATGCTTGCGGAAATGACCACCTCCGTATGGTCGAGCAGGAATGGCCTGGCGATATCCTGCAGGATCTTCTCGGCCACGGTTGCGGCATCGTCGCTGGAGTCGATCTGGGACAGCAGCACGGTGAACTCATCGCCGCCCAGGCGTGCCACGGTGTCTTCGGCACGGATCAGTTGCTTGAGGCGCGCCGCCACCTGCTTGAGGAGTTCGTCGCCCACCGGGTGTCCCGATGCATCGTTGATCAGTTTGAAATGATCCAGATCCAGGAACAGCAGGGCGATCTGCTCGTCATGCCGCTCGGCATGCAGCAGGGTGTGCTCGAACTGGTCGTGGAACGAGGCGCGGTTCGGCAGCCCGGTCAGTACATCGTAGTGCGCTAGGTGGAAGATGCGCTGTTCCGATATCTTCTTATCGGTGATGTCGCTGAAGACGCTGATGTACTGCACGATCTCCCCGGAGCTGTCCCGTACCGCGGTGATGTTCTGCCAGGCGGGGAACACCGCACCGTCGCTGCGCCGGTTCCAGACTTCACCCTGCCAGACGCCGTCGCGCAGCAGCGATTCCCACTGCTCCCGGTAGAAGTCCCCGTCGTGTTGCCCGGACTTGAGCAGCCGGGGCGTCTTGCCGATGACATCCGTCGCGCTGTAGCCGGTGATACGGCTGAAGGCCGGGTTGACCCGCAGAATGCGGGTATCACGGTCGGTTATCATGATGGCTTCCGAGCTGTCTTTGAAGACACCCGCCGCCAGCTTCAGCTCGTCCTCGGCCGTCTTGCGCTCCAGTTCGAGCGCCATACGGTTGGCGAAAATACCGAGCACGGGTTTGATCCAGGATTGCGGCGACATCGGCCCGGTATCCATAACCGCCACCAGGCCCATCAGGCTGTTCGAGGGCGAGATCAGGGGCGCCCCGAAGTAGCTGTCCACACCCATCTGCACCAGCAATGCGTCGTCCGGATAACGCCGCGCGGCGTCGCGCGGTACCAGCTCGATGTCCAAGTTGAGGACATCCTGACAGGGGGTGCCTTGCAGATCGTAGACAAAGTTATCCACGAAGCTGTCTCCGGCGCGCACCGCCAGGGTGCGGATCGAGCGGTGCTCAGCGTCGGCGAATACGCCGACAAAGGCGATCTTGGCGCGGTAGATCTGCGCCAGGTCGCGGGTGCAGCCGCGGAAGAATTCTTCGTTGGTGGAGAGCCCGGTCGCCGCGAGCAGCGAGCGCAGCGCCTGTGCGCTTTGCTCGCGCTCACCGATCTCCGCTTCCAGTGCCAAATTGGCTTCACGCAAGGCCTCGGTGCGTTTTTGCACGCGCCGTTCCAGCTGCCGGTGAGCCTCCTGGGCGTGCGCGTCGGCCCGCTGCCGCTCTTCGATGCTGGCGACCAGAATCAGGCTGGTGATGGTCACGGTGCCCATAAAACCCTGCAACAGCAGCAGCGATTCGTTTGTCGAGGCGCGCACAAAGGGTCCGAAGCCCTGCAGCGTGCCGACAATGGCAAGCACCGATAGCGCGACGACGAACAGTGTGGCGCCGTGACGCCGGAAACGGATTGCAGTCCAGATCAGCAGCGGCAGGAAGACAAAGGCGAGCGGATAGTGTGCCGGGCCAATAAACAGCCATTCACTGAATACCAGCGCGGCACAGGCGAACGAACCCAGGATCAGGCCCAGCAGTTCCGCACTGCGCTTTGCTGTCAATACCGGTCGTGGCAGCTCGACCCAGGTCAGCAGCAGTGGCGTTATCACCAGAGCGCCGACGGCGTCTCCCAGCCACCAGGTCGACCACAGTGACCAGAAACCGGCGTCGCCGGTGGCGCCGGCAAAAGCCAGGCTGGTGATGCCCACGGATGCGCTGATGATGGTCGCAAACATGACCACAGCGACGAATTTGACAACCTGCGCCACCCTGCTGAACGGAAAAGCGCCGGCAAAGCGCAGAATCAGGAAGCCCGCCACAATGGCTTCCAGCGAGTTACCGGTGGCGATCTCGAGTGCAACGCTGACCGATACCCCGGTAGACAGGTTGACCAGAAAGGCGCCGGCAAAGATGCCCGGCCAGGCGCGCAGGCCGAAATACAGCAGCGCGGCGATCGCGATTCCGGTCGGCGGCCATACCGGGCTGGTGTTGGCCTGTTCAAACGCCAGCGACAGGCTCAGACGGGCTGCCAGGTAGTAAACCGTTGCAAGCAGCAGCCAGGTTACGACAAGTCTTGTTCTATGCTGCGACACAGGGTCCCGGCCATGGCGTTGGTGTGCCTGGACATTAACAGTCCATGTTCTGCGTTGTCGCCGCGGGAGAAGTTTCTGTTCCCGCTTCGCTCGAGCCAGGACTCCCGCGGCAATCTCAGCCAGTTCGCGCGCGCAGCCCCCGCGTTACTACCCGGCCGGTATCCGGCCGATGTCGAGGGCGCAGAGGCGGCCTGACGCCATTCGATTGGTGGGCCCGCCAGGACTCGAACCTGGGACCAAGGGATTATGAGTCCCCTGCTCTAACCAACTGAGCTACAGGCCCGCGAAGCGCAGCAGTATACCCGGGAAGAAAAAGGGCGTCACCCGCGGCGGCGGAGTGACGCCCGCAAATGTGAGCTGGAAGGCGGGCGAGCAGGGGCTGTAGGGGCGCGTGTGCGTGCCACCTCAGTTCGAGACCGCGGTGGCAGTGGCGAGCGTTTCCACCGTCGGCGGCAGCATCTGATACATCTGCTTGAAACGCATCACCCGCCCGCTTGTGGCGGACAGTTTTTTCACGAACGCAGGTTTTATCGCCTGGTACAGCAGGCGAGCCTCAACCGTGAACGGACCGGTGGCGCCGGCCAACGGCACCAGGTAATGCACGCTGTCACTGCCGCTGCCTTCGCCGTCTGTGTCACGGTTGAAATCGGTGTCTTCGCTGGTGACGCCGACAACGTGGGTGGCGCCCACCACCGCGCCGCTGGTGAAGCCCTGCGGTGGTATACGGTTGTCTTTCAGGTAGCTGTCGGCAGACAGCAGCACCTGGGTGATGTGGCCGCGGGTGTCGGCCAGCGCGGTTTCATAGATCGCCACCTGCTGTTCGCTGTCGATACGGTCGCGGTGCGGTTCGTAGCAGCCGTCGTTGCTGAAATCGGCCGGCTTGTCGG
>CBDTYI010000153.1:0-6690 GCA_965364565.1 uncultured Gammaproteobacteria bacterium
GTCATCGGGGTCGGTGCCGTGATCGCCATGGTGACCCTCGGCAGCGGCACCACCGCCCAGGTGACGGCCGATGTCGCCAAGCTGGGCACCAACCTGCTGGTGCTGCGCCCCGGTCAGGCACGGCGCGGCCCCGGCGGCGTGCGGGAAGCGGCCGCGGCCTTCGATCTCAAAGACGTCACTGCGATCGAGCATCAGATCGACGGAGTGCGCATGGTGGCCCCGACCGCCCAGCACAACGCCAAGGCGATCTACGGCAACAGCAACTGGTCGACCACTGTGATCGGCACCGACAACCGTTACCTCGGTACCCGTGACTGGAGCCTGGCCAGCGGCCGGGCCTTTTACGCGGGCGAATTGCGCGCCGGCCAGATGGTCTGTCTGATCGGCGAGACGGTGCGCAACAACCTGTTCGGGCGCAGCGCGCCGGTGGGTGAGGTGATGCGTCTCGATAAACTGTCCTGCCGTATTATCGGTCTGCTGCGCGCCAAGGGCGTATCGAGCTTCGGCATGGACCAGGACGACCTGGTGCTGATTCCGTTGCGGGCCCTGCAACGGCGCATCGCCGGTAACCAGGACACCACGGCCATTTACATCGCCGTGCAGGAGGGGGTCGGTACCGAAAAAGTGCAGCGCGACATCGAACTGCTGATGCGCGAGCGCCGTCAGATTTCACTCGGCGAGGACGACGACTTCAACGTGCTGGATATGAAGGAGATCACTTCCATGCTGACCGGCATCACCGGCGTGCTGACCGGGTTGCTGGGCGCGGTGGCGGCGGTCAGCCTGCTGGTGGGCGGTATCGGCATCATGAATATAATGCTGGTGTCGGTGACCGAGCGCACGCGCGAAATCGGGATCCGGCTGGCCATCGGTGCGCTGGAGCGGCAGGTGCTGATGCAGTTCCTGATCGAGGCCGTGGTGCTGTCGCTGTTCGGCGGACTGATCGGTATCGCGCTCGGCCTGGGGTTTGCGGCCGTGGCGGTGCGGTTCCTGCAGGTGCCGTTTGTATTCGACCCGGGCATCGTGGTGATGGCGTTCCTGTTCGCCGCTGCAGTCGGTGTGGTGTTCGGCTATTTTCCGGCGCGCCGCGCGGCGCGCCTGGATCCGATCGAGGCGTTGCGTCATGAATGAATCTGGCGCCGAGGAAAACCGGGGAGTTGCGTTTTCATGCGGCTGATACCGTTGCGGCGTCTTTACAGCCTGCTGCTGGCCCTGCTGGCCGCCTTACCGGGCTGCGCGCCGCGCCTTGGTGACTCGGAAGCGGCGCTGGCGCTCGAGGATATCATTGCCGCCGACCGCGACAGCCGGCTCAAGGCCCGCACCCCGGCGCCGCTGCGCAGCGTCGTCGACTATGAGGTCGACGGACGTCGTTACAGCGCCGATCTGTACCTGCCGGGTGAGCCGGCACGGGCCGGCATCGTGCTGGTGCCGGGCGTGGTCGCGGCCGGCAAGGACGATCCGCGCCTGGTGGTGCTCGCCACCACCCTGGCGCGACTGCAGTTCGCGGTGCTGGTGCCGGACCTGCGCGGCTTGCGCAGGTACCGGGTGCGCGCCGCCAACGTTCGCGAGGTGGCAGACGCATTTCGCTACCTGATGGCGCGCGGCGAGCTGGCGCCGCAGGGGCGCGCCGGAATCGCCGGTTTCAGCTACGGCGCCGGCCCGGTGCTGCTGGCCGCCCTGGAACCCGACATCCGCGAACAGGTGCGCTTCGTGCTGACGCTGGGCGGCTACTACGACCTGCGCAGCATCGTCGGCTACTTTACCACCGGTTATTATCGCGCGCAGGGAGGCAAGCGCTGGCGCTACCAACGGCCCAATCCCTATATCAAATGGGTGTTCAGCCTGTCGAACGCCGACTTGCTGCAAAGCGCCGCAGACCGCGCGCTGCTGCAAACCCTGGCGGACCGGGCCAGAAGCGGCGCCGACCCCGGCGCGGTGCCGCTCGAAGCGCTGCATCCGGATGCCCGGGCTCTGTACGCGCTGCTCTCCAACCAGGACCCGGAGCGCGTGCCCGCGCTCATCGATCAGTTGCCGCCGCGCATCCGTGACGAGCTGTACGGCATCGATCCCGCGTCGCAGGACCTGTCGCGGCTGCGCGCCCATGCGATCCTGGTGCACGGGCGCGGCGATACCATGATTCCATACACCGAGAGCGTCGCGCTGGCAGCGGCGTTGCCGGCCGGGCAGGCGCAGCTGTTTTTGATCGAAGGTTTCGCCCACGTAGACGTACAGCCGCAGCGCAGCGATATCCCCCAGCTGCTGGCGGCGATGCAGGCACTGCTGGCGCAGCGTGCGCCGACCGATCCCGCTCAGAATTCGGTTCAGGAGTGATAGCCTGGGCTGAGCCTGCGAAGCCCAACGGTCCGATGCGTTGGGCATCACATTCGCTCAGCCCAACCTGCGATGCGGTCCCTGCTGTTGGATATTCGCCTGCTGCGCGTTGCGCGCGTTTCCGGTAGATTGGTGCTTTTCTGCCAGGCCCGAAGGAAACTGCGCCATGACCGACTCATCTGATAGCACCCCGTTCAAGAACCAGCGCGGCCGCCTGATCATCCGCAACGCGACCACCAGGGATGTTCCGGCTATCGCCGATCTCAGCACCCGCGCCTACGCCGGGACCGGCATGCACGGTTACTCGGAAGGCGCGCTCACCGGGCAGATCAACAATTTCCCGCAGGGCCAGTTCGTGGCCACCGTGGAGGACAAGGTGGTCGGTTACTGCGCCACGTTCCGGATCGCCGGCGAGGTGGCGCTGAAACCGCACACCTGGGAATCGATCACCGGCAGCGGTTACGCCTCGCGCCACGATCCGGTCGGCGACTGGCTGTACGGGATGGAAGTGTGCGTGGATCCGGATTACCGTGGCTATCGCATCGGGCAGCGGCTCTACAACGAGCGCAAGAAACTGTGCCAGTCGCTGAGCCTCAAGGGCATCGTATTCTCCGGGCGCCTGCCGACGCTGGCCAAACGCATCAAGCGTTTCGGCAGCGTCGAAGAGTACGTGGAACAGATCAAGCAGAAGAAGCAGCGCGACCCGGTGCTGTCGTTCCAGCTGCACAACGGCTTCGAGGTGATCGGCATCATTCCCGGCTATCTCAATATCGATCGCGCCTCGCTGGGCTACGGTATCCACCTGGTGTGGCGCAATCCCAAAGTTCCGCAGGAAGAACCGGGCGGACGCGAGAAGCGCTACGGCGGACGCCTGCCCGACACCGTGCGGGTCGGTACGGTGCAGTACATGCAGCGCCGGGTGCGCTCTTTTGATGAGTTCCTGGAGCTGGTGGAGTATTTCGTCGACGTGGTGGCGGACTACAAGGGTGATTTCGTTGTGTTCCCGGAAATGTTTGCCCTGCAGCTGTTGTCGATCGAAGACCAGGAGCTGGCGCCGGCGGAGTCCATCGAAGCACTCACCAAGTACACGCCGCGCTTCCGCGAGGCGCTGCGCGACATGGCGCTGCGCTACAACATCAATATCATCGGCGGCTCACACCCCACGCGCATGGAAAGCGGGCGGGTCGAGAACATCGCCTATATCTTTCTGCGCGACGGCCAGATCCACGAGCAGCCCAAGATCCATCCCACGCCCAACGAGGTGTACTGGTGGAACATCGAGGGCGGCAGCGTGCTGAACGCCATCGAGACCGATTGCGGTCCGATCGGCGTGCTGATCTGCTATGACGCTGAGTTCCCGGAGCTGGCGCGCCATCTCGCCGACCAGGGCGCGCAGATCCTGTTCGTGCCGTTCTGCACCGACGAGCGCCAGAGCTACCTGCGGGTGCGCTACTGCGCCCAGGCGCGCGCGGTTGAAAACCAGTTCTACGTCGTGCTCTCGGGCAACGTCGGCAACCTGCCCAATGTGCACAACATGGATATCCAGTACGCGCAGAGCTGTATCCTGACACCGTGCGATTTTCCGTTCGCGCGCGACGGTGTGGCCGCCGACACCACGCCCAATGTGGAAACCGTGGCGATCGCGGACCTGCGCCCCGATACTTTGATGATGGCGCGCAACAGCGGCACGGTGCAGAACCTGCGCGACCGCCGCCACGACCTGTACAGCGTGTACTGGCGGGGGCGCTGAGGGATGGCTTGGCGGTTATTCCTGGTTAACCTGGTGAGAAATTCGCACTAGCGGCGGCTCAGCCGGGTGCGGTTGAGCATCTCCAGGCGCGGCAGCAGCAGCTGTTCCCAAACCTGTGCGACGTCCATGTGCATACCGCTGACCATCAGCAGATAGACTGTGAGATCGTCGCGCATATAGAACACGAAACCGCGCGGCTCGCCGTCGCGCAGCAGGGTGCCGAAGTACGACCAGTCGCCGTAGCGGAACCGCTGACTGTCATCGCGTGCCTTGATGTCCGCCATACCGAGGCCGGCCTTGACCGCCCCGTAGGCAGCCACCGCGGAGCTCACGGTGGTCTCGCGATTGATGGTGCTGTACAGGTAGGGGTAGGCGCCTCCGGCGGCGCGGGCATCGAACTGGTACTCGAGCTCGACGCTGCCCAGCAGCTCGGTCTTGCTGCTGTGCTCGAAGCTGGGGAAATCGGCCGGCAGGGGGGCGCCGAAGGGTTCCAGGTCTGCGGCGGTCACCAGTAATGCGGTGTCCTGTGGCTGCAGGGGCGTACTGGCGCAGCCGCTCAGCGCTGCAATAATGATGGCGCCGGCGCTCAGCACCGGCAGACGGCGCAATGCGGACAGAAGCTTCATCGGTTCAGACCCCCGGCAGAAAACAGCGATTACCAGACATTAGCGATCGCTGCGACCGGGTTCTTGAGCCCCCGGCCTGCCGTTCAGGGGGCCGGTTTTTCGATGTACGCTTTGTGTTTTGCCACTATCTTGTCGTAGCTGCCGTCCTGCCGCATCGCCGCGATCGCCTTATCGAAGTCCGCCACGATCTTCGCATGCGCCGGGTTTTCGCGGCTCACGCCGATGTGCACGCCGCGCACCGCCAGAGGTTTGGGCAGCATCTCCAGTTCCTTCATGCTGTTGGGCATGTACTGGTTAATTTCATACTGCAGCACCAGTTCGTCATCCAGGGTCAGGTCGAGGCGATTCTGGGTGAGCTTGAGCAGGTTCTGTATCAGGTTGCGTTCACTGATCTTGATCAGATTACGCGATTCGTTGAATGTGTCGTCATAAGCGTAATCTTTCACCACGCCGATCATCACGCCCTTGAGGTCGCCGAAGTTGTTGAACTCGAGCTTTTTGTTCTTGCGTTTGATGAAGCGGATGCGTGACTCGAGATAAGGCTCGCTGAAGGCCAGGTACCGGTTGCGCTCGTCGCTGTACCAGGGAGTCGCAAAGACATCGTAGACACCGAGTTTGCCGCCTTCCAGAATGCGGTCCAGGGAATCGACACGCACCACGACCTGGTGCCCGGCGCGCTGCAGGGCAGTGGTGACCAGGTCGACCGCCAGGCCCTGCTGCGGCAGTCCCTCGTCCGCGTAGGGCGGCCAGGCGCCGCTGTGGACCACGGTCAGTTCGAGAGCCAGTAACGACTGCGGAAAAAGCCCGCAAAGCAGAAACGCAGTGAACAGCCGGCGCCGTAGTTGCTTCATCTTGATTCCTCGCCTCCAGGCAGGACCGCTGCAATCGGTCAGGGGGTATGACTACAACCCAAATCGAGGCAAACCGCAACACCTGACGGCGAGCCACGCTGGCGTCTGCGGTTGACCTCTGCGGCTGGAGGGAGTGCCTTACGGCGTGTGACCCCCGAGCGGGGCGGGGCGACCGCGCCGACGCGCGGTGTGTCAGCTTTTCAGCACGAAAGTGACCTTCAGGTGAACCCGGTACTTGGTGATTTTGCCTTTTTCGACCTGCACGGTCTGGTCCTGCACCCACGCCGAAGTGACGCCCTCGAGGGTCTTGGTGGCGCGCTTGATTCCCTGCCGCACGGCGTCCTCAAAACCGTCCTTCGACTCCGCAATGATTTCAGTAACTTTAGCGATCGACATGATAGTGCTCCTTTGTGGTGCGAAAAAATCCGCTCCGCTGTGAGTGGAAGGCCCGGGATGGTCTGAGTAATTCGCAGGCATTTGTCCGCGTAATGACGAATCACTCAGAACTCCGTTACAGTATAGGCGTGAATGGGCGCAGGGCGGGTACGCGCCGCCGCTGTGCGCAGCCATGGTCCGCGACCGCCGTCGGCGGCGCTGCGGCGCCGGTCAGGCGCGAGTTCGTATTCCGGGTCGATTCGGGGGTATTGGGACCATTGAATCCGGGCGCGGCGACGCTAGAGTTAGAGATCTACGCACAGTGGCAAGAAGAGCCGGAGGGGCCATGTCAAAATTCACGACCTTATACTCGAGCTATGGGCAGTCCGTGTGGCTGGACTACATCGATCGCAGCCTGCTGGTCAACGGTGGGCTTCGGGAACTGGTGAGCGCCGGGGTACGTGGCGTGACCAGCAATCCGACCATCTTCCACAAGGCCATTTCGGAAGGCGGGCTGTACGATGACAGCATCCGCGACCTGATGCAGGCGGATGCGCAGATTGACGCCGCGACCCTGTATCAGTGGCTGACGGTTCAGGATGTGCAAATGGCCGCGGACCTGCTCGCCGGGCTGTACCGCAGCAGCGACAAGGCGGACGGTTTTGTCAGCCTCGAGGTATCACCGCACCTGGCCCATGATAGCCAGGGTACGATCGAGGCGGCGCGCCATCTGTGGAAGATGGTGGAGCGGCCTAAC
>CBDTYI010000154.1:0-6653 GCA_965364565.1 uncultured Gammaproteobacteria bacterium
ACAGCGTCCGAGCGCGGCGGCTGTAACGCGTTCGGCGCCTGTGCTGTCGGGCGGTCACGGCTTGTAGCACCGGCCCCGCTGTTCCAGGCAGGGTCCAAGAGCGCGGGACGCCACTGCAGTGCAGCGGCGTCCCTGCCCCAATGGGACAACATCAACCTGGTACTACACGCTAGAAGTCGATCTGAGCGCGTACCTGGAAGATTTCCGGGCTGTCGTCGTCGTACTGGCCGGGAACCACGAGACCCGAGCGCACCGGGTCGGCATCCGCCATAACGTAGTTCGCCATGAAACGCACGTACTTGGTGGCGCACCAGTTGACACCGATGGTGATATTGTCCTGCTCGCCGCCCTGGGTGTCAGCATCGTCCAGATCGATAGTGCTATAGCGCACCGCGAGCTCCCAGGCACCGGTGCCGCCGCTTTTGCCGACCGTCGAATTCGGCGTTACCCGGCTGAATGCGGCCACCCAAGGTTGTTTCGAATTTGCCGTCGTCGCTGCTGATCTTGACTTCAGCCATGGCTGCGGATCCACCGTACAGGGCGAGTCCCACGGCCGTACCTATCAATGTCGTGCTGCTGGGTTTCATGATTACAACTCCTCTGACTCATAATGTGTTGCTGATTCGAACATGGACAACGTCTGGCCGTCCGTGCGGTTTTCGTACAAGCAGATCGTTGCGTCTGGAATACGGGCGGCTATGTTGGCGATACGTTGTTAACAACGTATTAATGCAACACTACAGTTTTGTTACCTGATGAGGCGTGCGGGTGGAGCAGCGCTGCGCTCCTGTCAAGGCGTCAAGCTCGTGCATGCAGAGGGGGAGCAAGCGCAGGCCAGAGATGTGCCAGGCTGTGCGACACGGCGAGCGGGCAATCGGGCGAAGGCCGACGCCGGCTTCACTGCTTGTTCAAAAAACCGTAATCGGTCGGTAATACGCCGCTACCGTCGATGGGCTATCATTTTCCTGCATCCATAATTGTCGTTGTGGAATGCAGGACTCCTTAGCAAGGCGCCGGAAACGACTTACTCAAACCCGTAGCACAGTCGAACAGGTCAGTTAGTTCTGGCGCGGCCCCGCGCAGCGAGCGGGGTTTCTTTTCGAACCGTGGTTGCAGTGTGCCTAGGCCTGCTCCTGCACGGTATTCTCAATATACTCCTCGAGTCGCGGGAGTGACGAGCGGAGATTGACGACCTGTTTCCGGGCCAGCGCGGGCAGGTTGATGTTGGTCCGGGCGAGCTCTTCCCAGCTGCTCTTTTTGGTGCCGTAGACGCCGAGCCAGGCGTTGCGCCCGTTCTTCTTGGCGGTATAGGCGGCGTGGTCGGCAACCGCCACGACCTGCTCCCAGTGCAGCGACCGGGGGCTGCTCGGTGCGAACGGATACATGGCAAAGCCGATCGAGCCACTGAGCCGGCCGGTGTGCCCGTTACCGAGTGCGAACTGGTGATCGGCCAGCTTGGCGCGAATTCGCTCGGCCAGCTGTTCCACGGTATGGGGAGAGGCCGTGTTGCCGATGACCATGAACTCATCGCCACCCCAGCGGATGATGGTGTCGGACTGGCGGCAGGAGCTGTGCAGTATGTCGCGGACCTGCACCAGGGCCCGGTCACCGGCCAGATGTCCATGCGCATCGTTGATGCCCTTGAAGCCGTCCAGATCGATCATCATAAAGAAGAGGCTGGGCGAAATGTTGATAGTCTTGGAGCCGGATCGCCTCTGAATCACACCGTGCTGTCGACGGTCGACACGCGCGATTTCGGTATCGATGAATTCATCGAGGAAACGCCGGTTCTTGAGGCCGGTGAGCGAGTCCGTCACGCTGGCCTCCATCAGCTGCTGGTTCAGGGTTTTGAGTTCGTCGTTGCGCTCGCACAGCTCCCGGGTCCGTGCCTCCACCTCGGATTCCAGCAGCTGTTTCTGTTCCGAGACATGGTTGAGCTTTCTGTTCTGCTTTCTGCGGTAACCGACCAGGGTGCCGCCAAAGAACAGGCCGTACAGGGAGTAGGCCCAGGCGGTTTGCCAGGGGGGCGGCTCGACGTGCAGCCGGATCGACGTGCCCCGATCGTTCCAGATGCCGTCGTTGTTGGAGGCCTTCACCGTGAAGGTGTAGTCGCCGGCCGGCAGGCTGGCGTAGGTTACGCGCCTGAATTCACCCGGATCGAGCCAATCATCATCTGAGCCTTCCAGCTTGTAGCGGTACTGGTTCTTGTCCGAGGAGGCGTAGTCCAGTGCCGAGAACCGGAACTGGATATAGTCCTCGTCGTGGGACAGGGTAATGGTCTCGGGTTGACGCTGTTCCGCGCTGTAGGCCGTGGCCAGGTGCTGGTGCCTCGAATGGGCAGTCAGCACAATGTCGGGCGTATGCATATTGACCAGCAGTTCATCGGGATGAAAACTCACGATGCCGTCGGTGCCGCCGAACAGCAGGCGTCCGTTGTGGGTCAGCAGGTGGGCGCCGAAGTTGAATTCGTCCCCGCGCAGTCCGTTGAAACGATCGAAGTTCCTGACACTGCCATCCACGGGATTGAAACGGGCCAGGCCGCGATTGCTGCTGACCCAGATAAAGCCGTCCGCGTCTTCCACGACGCCGAATACGGTGTCGCTGCGCAGTCCGCTGGTTTTCAGGTGTTTGCGGAACACCGGCCGGTCGGCCTCACGGTCGCTGGCAGCCCAGTGGTTGAGGCCGCCGCCGAGGGTGGCTACCCAGAGCGAACCGTCGCTGCTCTCCAGGATGTTCCAGGCCGCATCGCTGCCCAGACTGGTTGCGTCATCGGGGTCGTGTCGATAATGGGAAAAGCTCCCGTCTGCTGCATTGAAGCGGTTGAGGCCGCCGTCCTCGGTGCCGACCCAGAGCACTCCGGCGCGATCCCGGTAGAGGTCGAGTATGCGGTCGCTGCTGAGCGTGCGGGCATCGGCAGGGTCGTGACGGTAGACCCTGTACTTGCCGCTTTCAGGGTCGAACCGGTTCAGGCCGTCGCCATAGGTGCCCACCCAGAGGCCGCCGCTGCCATCGCTGAGGATGCTGGTGACCGAGTTGGAGCTCAGGCTGTCCGGTAGCTGGGGGTCATGCCGGTAGTGCGTGAAGCGTCCCGTCGTCGGATCCAGGCGCCCCAGGCCGCCGTTGCGGGTGCCCACCCAGATTCTGTTGTCGCCCTCGGCGTGGACGGCCATGACGCGATCATCACTCAGGCTGCCTGCGTCGGCCGGCCGGTGTCGATAGTGCGTGGTGCTGCCGCTTGCGGTGTCGATACGGTTCAGGCCTCCGCCGTAGGTGCCGACCCAGACCTGGCCGTCGGCCGACTGCTCGATGGCGGTGACGATTTTGCTGCCCGGTTGTGGGCCACTGCCGGACTCCAGCTGCAGGTAGTTGAACGCGTCGCTGACGTAGTTCCACTTGTTGACACCGTTGTAGCTGCCAACCCACAGCACGTCGCCCTGGTCCTGGAACAGCGTGGTCAGCCGGTTGTCGCTGAGACTGCTCGGGTCGACGGGATCGTGCCGGTAGTGGATGAAACCGTTTTGCTCCGGGCGCCATTCGTTCAGACCACCATCGGTGGCGACCCACAATGTGCCGCGCTGGTCCTGATAGATATCCCGTACCCGGTTGTGACTCAGGCTGTACGGATTCGCCGGATCGTGTTGAAAATGCCGGAAGCTGTCGGTGCGTCGATCGAGGACGTTGAGTCCGCCCTTGTAGGTTCCGATCCAGAGCTGGCCGCGGCGGTCCTCGTAGATGCAGCGCACCTGGTTGTTGCTCAGGCTGGCCGGCCGCGCCGCGTCATGGTGGTAGCTGAAAAATTTCCTGCGCGCATGATCCATGCGGGCCAGGCCGTTGTCGGTCCCCACCCACAGTTTGCCCTTGCTGTCCTCGAAGATGGCCAGCACCGTGTTGCCCGGAAGACTGTCCGGGTCTGCGTCGGCGTGCCGGAAACGGGTGAACTCGCCGGTGTCCTGGTCGAAGCGGTTCAGTCCGCCGCCGTCGGTTCCGATCCACAACGCCCCTTGCGCGTCCTGATAGATAACCCGTACCCGGTCGTTGCTGAGACTCAGCGGGTTATCCGGATCGTGCCGGTAATGCGTGAAGCTGTCTTCGGTTCGGTTGTAACGATTCAACCCGCCGCCGTCGGTGCCGACCCACAGCGTGCCGCGGTTGTCCAGGTGCACGGTCCATACCCAGTCGTGGGAAAGGGTGTCCGGTTCCCCGGGCTGGTGCTCGTAGACCACCATGTTATAACCGTCATAGCGGTTCAGGCCTTCCTGGGTGCCCAGCCAGATCATGCCGTACTGATCCTGCGCAATAGCGTTGACACCCGCCTGCGACAGCCCGTCCCGTGGCGTGATGCGCGTGAACCGGATGTTGCGCTGAGCCGCGGCGTCGCCGGACTCGGTGACGAGCGTCTGCAGCGGCGGCGTGGGCGAGGCCGTGGCCGCGGCGTTGCCGGCGCAGGCCATTACCATCAGCACACAGAGCAGTCCCGCACCGAAGCGCCTGGTGCTGGCGTGAAGCGCATTTGCTTTGTCTCTAGTCATCGCTGTTCGCCCGCCTGAAGTTTGTCTGGGTCAACACCTGTCGCACGCAGTAGCCCTGGTCATGAACAGCCTCAGCAGGCCGCGGGCCACCGCTCCGCCATCATGCAGACATACGCTTGTGTGCCGGTCCCCCGCCATGCCTGGGCAGCTTCGAATCACGAAGGGCAGGGTCGTGTGCAGCCGGTGCAGTGCCGGTCCCGAATTTCCGCTGCACGGAGAGCCGATTCGGGCCGCGTGTAAACCGGCCTAGACTGTCCAAGGTCTGGCGCAGGGCCCGGCCCAGCACCAACCTGAAGCTGCGCGCTCCCCTCTGCTCGGGCTGGTGGCGTGAATTCCGCGCGCCGGGGAAGGGGATGACATTGGGTACCTCTCCCCAGGACGCTTGGTTACGCTGCCCGAGGCGCCCTCCGAGTCGGGCCCGGGTGTGCCGATTGCTGTCGGTTATTTTCATGTTGCGTTCGTTATCCTGCTGACCGTGGCTGTCATCGGAGGCCGGGGATGCAGGACATTCCTGAACATCCCCGTCGGTTTACACCTGTTATTGCTGCGGCACCCAGACGTTGACTTGCGCCGATTCGATCAGGGTGTCGGACCAGAGATAACCGTCGCTCCAGAGGTAGCCGTCGGACCACAGATAGCCGTCGGACCACAGATAGCCGTCGCTCCAGAGGTATCCGTCGCTCCAGAGGTAGCCGTCAGACCAGAGGTAGCCGTCAGACCAGAGGTAGCCGTCAGACCAGAGGTAGCCGTCTGTATAGTAGTAGGCACCGTTCCACTCATAGCCCCCGTTCGGCAGAGGATTGCCCTGGGCGTCGCGCACGTAGTAGACGTAACTGACCTTGCCTTTCGTCCTGCTTTCCCACGCGCTTACCGGACCACCGTAATGAGCGGTGCCGGCCAGGTCGGCGTCGATGTCGAGGCCGCGGTTGGCCTTACCGGCGGTGTTGCTGTGCACGGCGTCGTAGGCGTTGACCAGGCCGGCGCCCTGTTGCAGTACCGAGTAGGCCAGGCTGCCGCCGCTGTAGGCCGCCGGTCGCGCCGAGCTCATCAGGCGGTACTTGACCTCGTCGGGGGTCAGCCAGGGTTCGTCCTGCAGCAGCAGGGCGGCGACGCCGGAGACCACGGCGGTGGCCTGCGACGTGCCCGACATCATGAAATACTTGGCGCCGTCGTGGAACTCGGGATAGGTGGTGGCCAGATACGTGTTCGATTTCATGAGGCCGCGTGCGTGTCCCCCCGGAGCGACCATGTCCGGCTTGACGAAGCCCTCCACGGTCGGGCCGGCGGAGGAGAACGAGGCCAGGAAGTCGTCGTAGAAGTTGTCCGGGGTGTAGTTGTCGGTCATGGCGCCGACGGTGATCACATAGGGCACGTTACCCGGCGCGCCGATGGTCATGGCGTCGGGCCACCACCACAATCCCGGCCTGCCAGGCGGCCATCACCGCCTGGTTCATGGGGTCGTCCCAGTAGTAAGAGCGCGGCTCGGTGCCGAAGGACAGGTTCAGCACCCGGATGTTGTAAGTGTCCTTGTTCGTCACCACCCAGTCGAGCGCCCGGATCACATCGGCGTAGGTGGCCCGACCCAGGTCGTCGAAGGCGCGCACACCCACCACGTCCGCCATGGGGGCAATGCCGCCGAACTCGCCGTTGTCGGTGAGCCGGCTGTTGACGGCGATGCTGGTGACATGGCTGCCGTGGCCGTAGCCGTCCTCCGGCACCGAGGTGGTGTCGCTAATGGCGTCGTACTCGGCAAGGAGGCGTGGTTCGTTGTTTGGATCCCTGACGATCCCGGTGTCACCCCAGGTGCCGGTATCCACCACCGCGATGGTCACGCCGTCGCCGGTGATGCCCTCGTGGTGCAGCGACACCGCACCGGTCATCCGCCCCAGGTAGGTGCTGTCGATGTTGTTGTTACCGTTGCTGCTATCGTCCTTGGTCGGCTTGCCGGTGACCTCGACCGCGGTATCGGCGTAGACCCGGCGCACCTCGTGACGCTCCTTCAGGGCGCGCAGCTCGGCATCGCTGAGCCTGGCCCCGACCGCGTTGATGATTCCCAGCTGATGGGTGACCTCGCCGCCGACCGCCTCTACCGCCTTCTGGAGGCTGACCAGGTCATGCCCCTGG
>CBDTYI010000155.1:0-6630 GCA_965364565.1 uncultured Gammaproteobacteria bacterium
GGTCGGCATTGCGCGGGTCTTTGAACTTGCTGGCCGGGTGTGAATCGAACGGCTTCTTGCGATCCTCGCCGTGGCAACCGACACAGGCGTCTTGCAGTATTTCGCCGCCCCCCAGCGGCTCGCTGTGACAGGCGCTGCAGGTCAGTTCCAGCTGGTGGTGGCCGGCAGTGAGCGGCCCCGGCATGAACAGCGTCCGGTCATTGCCTTGCAGCATGGCGTAGCTCATGCCGGCAAGCAGGGCCGCACTCAGTGCCGTCCAGATCAGCCACAGCCGGTTTTTGCGGTTCGCCATGGGTCAGAACCAGTACGTCTTGAGAATATGGAAGCCCAGCAGGGCCGGGAGCGGCCACAGCAGCAGAATGTGCAGCCACAGCGACACTTCGCGCGTGCGCCTGGCCCGGGCGCGCGGCAGGATGTGTTGCAGGCCGATGACGCCGCTGGCCACGGCACCGACCAGCAGCAGTGCGAGGAAGTCCAGCATCAGCAACAGGTTGAGGTTGTAGCCGAGGCGCAGGCCGGTGTGGCCGATCAGGGTGATCACCGCCAGGGTGCCGAGCAGCACGTGCACCAGCCGCCAGCTGGCGAAGGTGCCGAAGGAAAAACGCGCCAGGCGCTTGCGCAGACTGATAATGCTGACCAGTGCGCCGATGCCGAGCAGAGTGAAGCCGCTGATCTGTTTCAGCAGACTGTCGCGCCACAGCAGGTCCCAGCGCAGTGGCACCTGTACACTGTCCGGAAACGGAATCGCCGGGCTCAGCAAAAACGCCAGCGCTGCCACCAGAGTGACGATTGCGGTCCATAGCAGGGTACGGCTGCCGGTCTCCGCCGCGACCTCCTGTGCGCCGGCCAGTTCTGCCAGCAACGGTTTGCAGCTGCCGCACACGCTGGATGCGCCGGTGTGCGCGCACAGCGCATCGACGCTGCCGTGGCCGGCCTGGATCGCCTGCGACAGGGTGCCGCGCGTCACGTTGGTGCACTGGCAGACCACCGCGCCGGCCGGCCAGTCGGCCACGTCCGCGGCGGCCTGTTCGGGCCACAGTCGCCCGCTTTTCAGGAACCGGCGCTGCTGCCAGGGCCAGATGTAGCGCGTGTGCTGCACGGCCTCCTGAACCCGGTTGATTTCCGGCCAGTCGCCGTAGGCGATAGCGCCTACCAGCCGGTTGCGTCGCAACAGGAGTTTGCGGTAACCGCGGCTGTGAGCAGCACGGAACACCAGCGTCCTAAACTGCGATGTGACTTCGCCTTCACCGGTGCAGCCGATGCTGAACACCTTGACACCCGCGACCTTGAGCCGGGTGGCAGCCTGCGAGCCGGGATAACGCGACGCGCCGCCGTGGATGCAGTGGGCGGCAACCCCGGCCTGTTCCAGCCCCGGGGCTACCAGGCCGTACACCCGGTCGCGGTGCTCGGCGCATTCGCCGACAGCGTAGATGTGCGGGTCGCTGGTCTGCATCTGGTCGTTGACCCGGATGCCGCGTCCCACCGATACACCGGCGTCCCGCGCCAGCTCGATGTTGGGGCGAATGCCGGTGGCGACCACCAGGGTGTCACAGGCGATGTCGCGCCCCGAGCGCAACGCCACCCCTGTAACACTGGCGTCGCCAATAACCCGTCTTACCGAGTCACTCAATACCACCCGGATGTGTAACGCCTGCAGGCGTTCGCGCAGCAGCTCTGCGGCGCCTTCATCGAGCTGCTGCGCCATCAGGCGGTTAGCGTGCTCGACGACGAACACCTCGGTGTAGTGCTTTTGCAGGCCGCGCGCCGCTTCCAGGCCGAGCAGACCGCCGCCCACCACCACAGCGCGGCGACTGCGGCGCGCCATCAGCTGCCGGGCGTCGTGCAGGTTGCGGAAGGTGAAAACACCCTGTTTGTCGATCCCTTCGATAACGGGAATGCGCGGCCGCGAGCCGGTGGCCAGCACCAGCTTCGAATAGTGCTGCGTGGCTCCGGTCCGATCCGTAACCCGTCGACGCGCCCGGTCGATAGCGACCACCTCGCAGTCGAGGTGCTGCACCACGCGGTGATCGCCAGGGAGGCGCGGCGGATTCAGAATACCAGCCAGGTTGATTTCGCCGCTCAGCAGCGCTGACAGGCGCACCCGGTTGTAGGGCTCCCAGGGCTCGTCGCCGTACACCAGGATAGGCGTGCCGGGGTCACGCTTCAGAATCTCTTCAACGACACGAATGCCGACCGGGCCGGTGCCGACCACCACGATGGGAGCGCCCGCGCGGGCGGTGGGGGGAACCAGCGTTTGTTGCAAGACGGCTGACATAACCTCCTCGTCGTGTTACCGCGCGCCCGCTGCGCCGCGCGAGTCGTCGGGCTTATTGGTGCCTTTGGCACGATGTGTGCCAGTTTACTAGGTTGTTGAAAATCATATAGATAGGTATTTATGCGGCCGCAGCGATGCACCGCGGGGTGGCGTCCGCGCACCGAGGTTGCGCAGGCGCGCGGCGTGTGTGCTGCCAGTTGCTTCATTCTGGTCCGCCGCCATCGCGTGATGCTGGTAGCGGGAGGGCTGACACTGCTATGTCATGCCCGTTAGCCGGGCCTGGACAAGGCTGTCGCCGGCTTGCCGTCGTGCTTCACTGGCGGAAAAGAGTTTCTTTACGAGACAGCAAGATGTCCGTGCGTTCCAGCACGCGGCGGATTGGCACCGAAAGTGCTCCCTCACAGGCAGCACTAAAACGCCGACGTGCCAACAGGTGTCGAATTCGCCTGGGATTACCCAAGTAGCCCGCAAGGGCCGCCGTGGCCTGGAGGGGGGCTGGTGAGGAGGGGAGGCTTTATGACACGCACAGTCATGACCCGGTTTCGTTGGGTCAAGGCGCCGGACTCTGTCCCTATGGAGTTGCGGTTCCGGCGGGTTGCTGTTGTTCCTGTGTCCCTTGCGGCAGCAGCTTGTCGATCGCGGTCTGAAATGTCTTCAGCGGCTGCGCGCCGACCACCAGGGCGCCGCTAAGCTTGTCGCCGCCCGACTTGCCGATTACAAAAGTCGGGGTGCCGGTGATACTGACCTGTCTGGCTTCGGCGCTGTCCTTGTCCATTTCCGCCAGGTAGCGGTCGCTGCCCAGGCAGGCGTCAAAGGCGGCCACATCGAGCCCCACCTCACCGGCATATTTCTTCAGGTCTTGGTCAGCCAGCTTAGCGCTGTTCTTGAACAGCATGTCGCGCATCTCCCAGAACTTGCCCTGTTCGTTGGCGCAGTGCACCGACTGTCCCGCCTTGCGCGCGTTGGCATGGAAGGCCAGCGGCAGGTCGCGTACCACCCAGCGCACCTTGCCCGTGTCGATGTACTGCTTCTGGATGAGCGGGAAGGTGGACTGCGTGAAGCGTCTGCAGAACGGACACTGGTAGTCCGTGAACTCGACCACCGTTACCGGCGCATCGGCGCTGCCCATGGCGGGTCGGTCGGGGTCGATGGTTACGGTCGCGGTGCTTGGCTTGCGGCGTTGCGGTGCTGCCTGGGCCAGGCCCTTCTTGTCGATATTCTCCAGCAGCTTACGTATTTCACGCAGCTCGAGGAGCATGGCATCCGCCTGGTCACGGCTGATACCGGCCTGCGGTGCAGTGCCGCCCGCGGGTTCGGCGCTCATTGCGGCGGGCGCGACACAGCAGTAGAGCAAAGCGGTGGCGCAGAATCTGAACAGCACCTGAAAATCGGAATGCATAGCCAGAGACGCCCCCCTGTTGTTATTCACGTGGCAGGGTCGAATATAGCCGTTCAGGACCAGCACCGCGACTGCCGCGCCACGGACAGGCTCGCGAGCGCAACACCGGCTTCCAATCCGACATGAGCCCAGGGGTTGTTATTCAATGAGTTGTGGACGAGAGTCTACGAATTGAGCTGTGGCATGGACGATTCGGCGCAGCGCGACTAGACTTGCCAGTATTGGCAGACGCATGACATTCCTGTCATGTCTGATTCACAAACCGAATTCCTTTTGCACGGGGGCGCAAAATGGAAACGAAGACCACCAGCATCGAGCTGCAGTCGCTGGTCGACACCCACGAACAGCCGTTCGTGATTATCGACCGGGACTTCAAGATTGTCGCGGTAAACAGCGCCTACGAGCACGCCTACGGCGCGACGCGGACGCAGATGGTCGGCCAGCCCTGCTACCGGGTCAGTCATCAAAACGACCGACCCTGTTTCGAGCTTGGCGAGGAATGTCCGCACCATGACCTGTACCAGAACGCGACCCGATGTTCCTGTCTGCATATTCACTACGATACCCAGGGGCGTGCCCACCGGGTGAAGATCAATGCCTTCCCGCTGATGGATGTCAACGGCGAGATGTATCTGGGTGAGGCCATCGAGGACATCTCGGTCCCCGACGAGCGCTACAGCGACCAGGTGCGCATGGTAGGGCAGTCAGCGGCGTTTCTGCGCAGCCTGGAACAGCTCAAGATCGCTGCCTCGGCCGATGCGCCGGTGTTGTTGCAGGGTGAGACCGGCACCGGCAAGGATCTGGCCGCGCATTTCATTCATCAGCAGTCCGAGCGCAGCGCCAAGGCGTTTCTGACCCTGGACTGCACGGTCCTGACCGAGACACTGTTCGAGGCCGAGGTGTTCGGTCACGAGCGCGGTGCCTTTACCGGCAGCGTGGGCGAAAAGGAAGGTCTGTTCGAGGTCGTCGACGGCGGCACGCTGTTCCTGGATGAAATCGGTGAAATGCCCGCCCATCTGCAGGCGAAGCTGCTGCGGGTCCTGGAAACCGGCGAGTACCGGCGCGTCGGCGGCCGCAAGACGCTGCGTACCAACGCCCGCATTATCTGCGCCACCAACCGCAACCTGGGTTCGGAGGTGGCGGACAAGACGTTCCGCGAGGACCTCTATTACCGTGTGGCGTGTATCCATATCCGGATTCCCAGCCTGCGTGAACGTCTCGAGGATGTTCCGCTGCTGGCAGAGGCGCTGCTGGATCGCATCACCGAGTCAACGGGGAAGAGTTACTGGCTGAGCGTCAACGCCATGGGGGCGCTCAAGGAGTACCAGTACCCGGGCAACGTCCGCGAGTTGCGCAACATACTCAGTGTCGCGGCCGCGCATTCGCCCGCCGGCAAGATCGACCTCGCGCGCGTCAACGCGGTTGTCGATTGTATGAAATCGAGGCGCAACACCGGCAGTCAGCAGCTCCGCCGGCAGACGGATATCAGGGATGCCGAGGTGCCGGTCCAGCACGCGAGCGAAGCAACGCTCGAGGACCTGGAGGCACAGCACATCACCCAGCTGCTGCATCAGTACCACGGCAACCGGCGCCAGGTGGCCAGTGCGCTGGGTGTCAGCGAACGCACCATGTACCGTAAGCTGAAACGCTACGGGTTGACCTAGGGAACTTCTGATTAATTCGCTTCTCGTCATCCCGGCGCATGCCGGGATCCAGTGAATTCAACGATATGGATTCCGGCATGCGCCGGAATGACGGATTAATCAGAGGTTCCCTGGGCAAGCCCTTAATCAAGGAGTCTGTCAGACAACAGTCAGTGCGGGAAGCGCTGCGCCGATGTGCCCGCGCCCTCATCGGGCATCAGAGTCTCGATCACCGACACCACAGCGGTGTTATCCCATTCCAGCGCACCGTACGAGACGTACTGAAGACGCCCGCCGGCATCGATTAGGTAGCTGGTGGGAAACACGTCCACCTCCCAGGCCCGAGTCACGTCGCCACTGCTGTCCAGCAGGGTCGGGAAGCTGATATTCAGCAGTTTCTTGAATTTCCAGACCTTGCTCTTGGTCTCTTCGGTGTTGACCGCCAGGATCTGGAAAGGCCGTCCAGCCATCGCCTCTACCAGCCGCTGCATGCTGGGCATTTCGGCCAGGCAGGGCGGACACCAGCTGGCCCAGAAATTCACCAGCACCACCCGGCCCTGGTAGTCGCCGAGGCGGTGTTGTTTCCCGGCCAGGTCCGGCAGTTCAAGTGCCGGGGTCGGGCTGTTCTCCCGGTAGTGCAGCAGTTCGCCGCCCGCTGCCAGGCCCGGAAAAACCACCAGCCACAGCGACACAACGGTCCTGGGTAACGATATGAGCTGCATCAAGATCCCTTGCTCCCCGGCCCGCGGTTGCTCCGCGTTTGGGTATTAAACCAGCAGCGGGTGGCCCGTGTCGATGCCGCCGGCGGGCGGTTACGGTCCTGATTAAGGGATAAAACTCCCAAATTAAACAACCCCTTGGTGGAAATCCTGATGTCATTACTGACAGCCATGTCAGGTCGCGGCTGCCATGCGTGGCAGTGGTTTGGGCCCTGCCGAACTAGACATAAGTCCATGCAACGCATGGAAAAATCACCAACTCGTTGTATTGGCCGCAAATTTCGGCGCTGCGGCAAATTGTCGCAGAGGTGGAACGCTGTTTGCTTTGCCGAGACCAACTGTTACCGATCAGTGACAGCGAATGTCGTTAGGGGGTGACGCCTGATCATGCAGGTTCACCCGGCAAGGATAAACAACACTCGCCGGATACACGGCGATGCCCACGAGGAGGCTCAGGATGAATCGTACGACTGCAGCACCAGCACGGCAGACTGGATGGCCTGCCAGATTGTCGTTTGCTGCGGCAATAGCACTCGTTGCCGCGTCCCAGGCGCACGCCAGACCAAATTACCTGGATACATTCAATACCCGTTA
>CBDTYI010000156.1:0-6591 GCA_965364565.1 uncultured Gammaproteobacteria bacterium
CGGTGGCCGGCGATCATCTCTACACCGTGCCTGCCGAGATGATGGAACGTCACACCCCCAGGGCACTGGTGGCCGCAGAGGAACTGTGCGAATACATCGAGCGCGCCCGGTCGGATTAGAACCTGTCTCATAGTGCCCCGCGGCCGCGGGGGACTATGAGACAGGTTCTAGTCTCGTCGCCAGAGCACGTCCGGCTGTTGCTCGGCCCGGTTCAGGGATCTGGCCATGACAAACAGCAGATCCGAGAGCCGGTTCAGATACTGTATGCACACCGGGTTGATGTCCTCCTGGCCGGCCAGTGTGATCAGGCGTCTTTCGGCGCGTCGACAAACCGTGCGGGCCAGATGACAGACCGCGGCGGCCTCGCAACCGCCCGGCAGGATGAATTCCTCCAGCATCGGTAGTTCGGCATTCATCTCGTCCAGCCGCTGTTCCAGGTATTCCACCTGGTCCGCTCGGAGCAGGCTGTAACCGGGGATCGACAGCTCGCCGCCCAGGTCGAACAGGCGGTGCTGGATCTCGGTGAGAACAGCGCGTGCGGTATTCGGCACCGGCTTGCTCAGTACGATGCCGAGCACACTGTTGAGTTCGTCAACGGTGCCGAACGCTTCGATGCGCACGGCGTCCTTGCTGATACGAGCGCCATCGCCCAGACCGGTTTGTCCCTGGTCTCCGGTACGTGTATAAATTTTGCTTAGCCTGTGACCCATCGCGTAAACGCCTGGCCCGCAAATTCTCCGGTAATTCGCTGTGCTGGCGCCGGTTGCACAGCCCTGCCCAGGGCTGCCGGGCAATCCGGTCCTGATACCAGCACAACAGAAGATGCAGCCCGGCAGCTCGGACCGCATTCCGGTTGCGGCGCTGGAACCGAGCCGAACTGTAGGGTCAGGGCACCGTCTCTGTCAAGTCGCAGCATAGATAACGTGTTGAGTGGAATAGAAGTTATCTGTCGTTCGCCAGGGTTTCCGAGGCCACTTGCGGGCGCCGCAGCAAAGCCGGGCAGCCCTGGCGTTGCGGTGTAACCCGTTGCAGACGGCGCGTTGACAAGCGGCTGGCGCAGCAGGACCGCAAGACCGTTAAAATGGCGGGTAGCAACCGACTGCCGGAGACGCTTAAGCGGCAGCGGGCGCAACCTGCAAGAGGTATTCATGTGAACAGCGAACCGATCGATTTTCGCAGCGCCTTCAAGGGCACTTTCAGCGGCATACTGCGCTGGCCGCAACTGGACGCCTTATGGGAGCGTATCCGCGCGGACGCGGGGGGTGGCTGGTACCTGTATGCCGTCGGCGAGGCGCCGCCGGCGGAGTGCGTGGCGTCCGATGACGTGCTGCATTTCATCGAACAGATTGATGAACTGCTGCGCAAGGAACACGCCGAGGACTATTGCGGTATCGTCTATGTCGACGATCCCGACGCGCCTAGCTTCGTAAAAATCTTTGACCCCAATAACCTGGGTGTTTCGTGCGGCTACAGTGATAACCCGCCTTTGCCCGGCTGGATTCTTTCCAAGCTGCCGCCAGTCGATCTGCAAGCGCCGATGCCGCTGCCGGGGAACCGGCGTCGTTGGTGGCAGCGACTGTTTGCCAACTGAATTTGTGCGTCATGCTATTGCTCCCAGTAACACGAGTTCGTAGACAATCAACAGACCGTAGACCGGTACCATGAATTGCAGCATGCGTTTTCCGCTGGTGATGCCGAGGACCTGGAAATTGGCATGCATCAGCAGGAACATCACGCCCGCGACGGTAATGGCGACCTTGCTCCAGACAAACACCTCGATACTCAGTTCCAGCAGCTGCGCCATGAAATAGTTGGCTTCGTACGCCCCCTTGCTCAGCAGAGTCAAGGTGAACAGGGCGTCCATTGAGCTCATCAACAGCACCGCCACGCCGGTGAACACCAGTGCCGGGTCATACCAGTCGAGGTAGTAATTGTGGCCCTGGCGGCGCACCTGGCGTCGTCGCCCGCGCCCATGCAGGCCGCAGTAGGTCACAGTGCGCCAACTGTGACGTCGGCGGTCGTGGCCGTTCCGGCGCTCGCTATCCAGGGCTCCATGCGCGGTGATCGTGGTGACTTCTCGATTCTGATTCATGTCCGATTCCCGGGGGCTTCGTTGTGAGGATGCCAGCAAATCGTGTGCCCGGAAAAGAGACCGCTTTAAACTCAATTAGTTAGTGGTATGTGCCGGAATCAGCGAAGCGGAATGGTAAATTATTTCGACGTTTTTGAGCGGTGTGGTTCTGCGTGTTGGGAATAAAATTCAATTAGAACAATAAATAAGCGAAAACGATGAAATCCGGCATATTGAAATAGACGTAAGAAATATCGACGTCTGAGCTGTTGCGAGGGTCCCCTATCGAGGCAGCCAGGCCGGGCCGGCGGGCGTCGCGACACGCACCAGCGGGTGGCCATAAAGCTCCTCCAGCACCGCAGTTTCCATGATCTGCGACTTCTCCCCGAGGCACACCTCCCCACTGCCCAGCAACAGCAGCGCGTGATCCGCGAAACGGGCGGCGAGATTGACGTCGTGCAGGACCATGACAATTGCACAGCGCTGCTCCCGGCACAGCGCCAAAAGAGTCCCGAGCACGCTGAGCTGGTGGTGCAGGTCCAGGTGATTGCTGGGCTCATCGAGCAGCAGCAAGCGCGGTTGCTGGGTCAGCAGGGTCGCAATGGCCACGCGCTGCCGTTCACCGCCGGACAGCGTCTGAATATCGCGGGTTTCGAAACCGGTCAGTCCAACCTCCGACAACGCCTGTCTTGCCAGGGCGCTGTCCGCGGCACTCTCCCATTGCCAGCCGTGCAAGTGCGGGTGGCGTCCCTGCAGCACGGTTTCGAGTACGCTGGCCGGAAACGCGTCCTCCTGGTTCTGGAACAGCACGCCTACCTGCTGTGCCACGCGCCGCCGCTGCAGCGCTTCGAGCGGCTGGTCATCCAGTTCGATCCGGCCGCTCGCCGGGGGGCGCAGTCCGGCCAGGGTGTGCAGTAACGTGGTCTTGCCGCTGCCATTGCGCCCCAGAATGCACCAGCACTGGCCCGCCTGGACATTCAGCTGCAGACCACGGGTAACCGCAACATCGGCCACATCGATATCCACCTCGACACAGCGCAGCAGGGCGGGTGCAGCGTTGCCGGCGTCAACCATGGCGGCTGCTCCGCGACCGGTAGAGCAGAAACAGAAACAGCGGAATACCGATCAGCGCCGTCAGGACGCCGACCGGCAGCTGGCGCGGGGCAATCACCGAGCGCGCCAGGGCGTCCGCCAGCAGCAGCAGGGTTGCGCCCAGCAGCATGACGCCGGGTATCAGCACGCGGTAATCGCGGCCGCCCCCGAGCCGCAGCATGTGTGGGGCCAGCAGCCCGATAAAACCGATATTGCCGGCCTGGGTGACGGCAACTGCGGTGGCCAGCGAGGCCGAGACATAGATGAACAGCCGCATCCCCGTCACCTGAACGCCCAGGGCAGCCGCGTGTAAGGCGCCGCCGCTCATGAGGTTCAATGCCGACGCGAAGCGCAACGCGATCGCCGCCACCAGCACCAGCACCACGCCGCCGACCGCCGGCAGTTGTGCGTAGCTGAGATCCCCCATCAGCCAGAACAGCATGCCCTGAATACGGGCCGCGGGGCTGATTGCCAGCAGCAGGCTGATCAGCGCGCCCCAGCCCGACGCCAGCACCACGCCGGTCAGCAGCAGCCGGGTGGTGTCCCAGCTGCCCCGGCCATGCGCAAGTGAAAACACCAGCAGTGTCGAAAACAGCGCGCCGGAGAAAGCCCAGCACGGAACCCAGAACGCCCCCGCCCCAAGCAGCAGTGCCAGCAGGGCGCCGACCGATGCTCCGCCGGAGACCCCGAGCACGTAGGGGTCGGCGAGCGGGTTGCGCAACAGCACCTGCATAAGCGCGCCGGCAAGTGCCAGTAGTGCGCCGGTGACGAAAGCGCTGAGGGTGCGAGGCAGCCGCAGCTGCCAGAGAATCTGCGCCTCGGGCGCGGCAGGATCGCGCAATGCCTGTACCACCGTGATGCTGGCGCTGCCGGTATCGAGGCTGAACCAGGTGGCCAGCAGGGCGAGTCCGGCGAGGCCGAGCAGCAAGGTGCCCGGGTGTATGCGCGACAAAGCGGTCAACGCAGGCTGATGACCGGCCAGTCGTGCTGCGCGGCGTGCGCCCGCAGCCTGTCATCGGGATCAACGGCGACCGGGTGATCGACCTGTTCCAGCAACGGCAGGTCGTTGTGCGAATCGCTGTAGAACCAGCTGTGCTCCAGGGACTGCTGGTGTTGTTGCCGCCAGGTGTGCAGGCGCGTCACCTTGCCGGCCTGGAAACAGGGCGTGCCGGCGACGTTGCCGGTGTATTCGCCGGCGATCATTTCGGCTTCGGTCGCGATCAGATGGACGACGCCCAAGCGCTGCGCAATTGGCTCGGTGATGAACCGGTTGGTTGCGGTAATGATAACCAGCTCGTCCCCCCGGGAGCGGTGTCGCTCCAGCAGATCTCTGGCCTTGGGCAATACAATCGGCTCGATCTTGCTGGTCAGGTATTGCTCACGCCAGTCTTCCAGCTGGGTGCGCCGGTAGGTTGCCAGCGGCCTGAGCTGAAAGCGCAGAAACTCCTCGATATCCAGCGAACCTTCGACATATTGGTCATAAAATCGCTGATTTTCGGATTCGTAAAACTCCCGGTCAACCAGCCCGTGTTCCACCAGGAAACAACCCCACAGATAATCGCTGTCTCCGTCGAGCAGAGTGTTATCGAGATCAAAAAGAGCCAGCGCCATGATTACGACCAGTTATCCGGCTCCGCCCGATCCGCGGCGGAGCGCTGACAGGGCAGGATAGACGCCCGGCCGGTAAAGGTAAATCAGCATTCGCTGATTTGCGCCTTGTCCCGCCGTGTGTAAAATGGAGTTATTCACATAACTGTGCCATTAGAGCTTGCAAGTGATTGATTCAGATGGTTATAGGCCAAATGTCGGCATTATCCTGACGAACCGGGACGGCAAGCTTTTATGGGCACGCCGGATCCGCCAGGATGCCTGGCAGTTCCCGCAGGGGGGAATTCGCCGACGCGAGACGCCGGAGCAGGCCATGTACCGCGAACTGGCCGAAGAGATCGGGCTCGAGCCGCAGCACGTCAGCGTGCTGGGTGTGACGCGCGGCTGGCTGCGCTACCGGCTGCCCGAACGTTTTGTGCGCAGACACCAGAAGCCGGTCTGTATCGGACAGAAGCAACGCTGGTATATGCTGCGGCTGATCGGCGAGGAACGCTACGTACGCCTCGACCGGTGCGAGAAACCCGAGTTCGACAACTGGCGCTGGGTCGATTACTGGCAACCGGTGCGCGAAGTTGTGGCGTTCAAACGCACCGTCTACAAGAAGGCGCTCGATGAACTGGCGCCGCTGATATTTGCTGATGGCGAGGCGCCGGATACGGCTGCACCTTAGCGCAGACCGGCCCCAGCCGGTCCCGTTCTCATTAATTTTAAACCGGAACCTCCGCTTTGCTGGATACGCTGCGTAGAACCATCCAGGAAGTGAATCGCGCGCCCGATTTGCAGCGCGCGCTCGCCGTTATTGTCAGCCGGGTCAAACAGGCCATGCTGGTGGACGTGTGTTCGGTCTATCTGGTCGATGCCGAGCACCGTCAGTATGTTCTCATGGCGACCGAGGGCTACAAGCCCGAGGCGGTGGGGCGCGTGCGTCTGGCGTTCGGCCAGGGACTGGTCGGCGAGGTTGCCCGCCGCGAAGAACCGCTCAACCTGGAAAACGCGGCCGACCATCCGGCCTACGTTTTGTCGCCGGAAACCGGCGAAGAGGGGTTTCACGCCTTCCTCGGTGTGCCCATTATTCAGCATCGCCAGGTGCTGGGCGTGCTGGTGGTCCGCCACCACGAGCGGCGCCGCTTCGCCGAACAGGAGGAAACCTTCCTGTTCACACTCGGCGCCCAGCTCGCCGGTGCCATCTCGCACGCCGGGGCCATCGGTAATATCGAACGGCTGCTGCAGGAACCGGCCGAGGCGCGCTATTTCCTAAGCGGGCGCTCGGGCACGCCGGGTGCCGCCGTCGGTCGGGGGCGGGTGGTCTATCCTCTGGCCAACCTGGAAGCCATTCCGGACCGCCCGGCCGAGGATATCGATGTCGAGGTCGAGCAGTTTCAGTCCGCCGTCGCGGCGGTGGAACGCGACATGCGCCTGATGTCGGCGCGCATGGTGGACTCGTTGTCGGTCGAGGATATCGGCCTGTTCGACGCGCTGGTCCTGATGCTGCGCAGCGAGAACATACTGGAATGCACCATCGACGGCATTCGGGCGGGCAACTGGGCCCCGGGGGCGCTGCGCGACACCATCCGGGATCACATTACCGCCTTCGAGGCCATGGAGGATCCCTACCTCCGCGAGCGGGCCAGCGATATACGCGACCTGGGGCGACGCATCCTCGAGCACCTGCAGAGCAGCCGCCCGGCAGTACGGGAGTTCGAACCCGGCACCATCCTGGTGGGCGAAGAGGTGAGCGCCAGCCAGCTGGCGGAGGTGCCGGTGCAGTACCTCGCCGGCGTGGTGTCGGCGCGCGGCTCCGGCGCCTCGCACGTGGCGAT
>CBDTYI010000157.1:0-6521 GCA_965364565.1 uncultured Gammaproteobacteria bacterium
GTGACGGTGCTGGTGCGCGGTGACGCGAGCGTGGACTACGGGCTGGTAGTCAATGCGATGTCGCTGTTGCAGCAGGCCGGTGCGGCGCGCGTCGGACTGGTGACAGAGCCTCTCGGGGAGGGTGGGTAAATCCGCGATCTGCTGCTATTGATGCGCCAGCATCCGCGGCCCTTTATCTATGCGCTGCTGGTGCACCTGGTGTTGCTGGCCGTGTTGATGTTCAGTCTGGACTGGACATCCACCGTCAAGCCGAGCACGTCGCGTAAACACGCGCCGATTCAGGCCGTGGCAGTGGACGCCCGGCAGCTGGACGCCGAACTCCAGCGCAAGCAGCAGCTCGAGGAGCAGAAACGGCGCGCAGAGCAGGAAAAACTCAAGCGGCTTGAGGAACAGAAGGAAGCCGAGCGCAAAAAGGTCGAAGAGCAGAAGCGCCAGGCAGAACTGAAACGCAAGCAGGAGCAGGAAGCCAAGCGCAAGGCCGAGGCAGAGAAGAAGCGCCAGTCGGAACTGGCCCTCAAGAAGAAGGCCGAGGCGGAGAAGCAGCGCAAGGAAGAAGAAGCGCGCAAGAAGGCCGAGGCGGAGAAGAAGCGCAAGGAAGAGGAGGCGCGCAAGAAGGCTGAGGCGGAGAAAAAGCGCAAGGAAGAGGAGGCGCGCAAGAAGGCCGAAGCCGAACAGAAGCGCAAGCAAGAGGAAGCGCGCAAGAAAGCGGAGCAGGAGCTGCAGGCGCGTCTGGCCGCCGAGCAGGCACGCGAAGCGGCGCAGCGCCAAAGCGCTATGCAACGCATGGTCGATGAATATGTGCTGTACATCCAGGAGAAGGTGCAGCGCAGCTGGATTCGTCCGCCCAGTTCGGGCTCGGAGTTGTCCTGCACGGTGGAAGTGCGTCTAATACCCAGCGGAGAGGTGATCGACGCCCAGATTGTGCGCAGCAGCGGGAACTCGGCATTCGATCGTTCGGTCGAAGCGGCTGTTTTCAAGGCGTCGCCTTTGCCGGTTCCACCCGACCCCGTTGTTATGGAACAATTCCGCTCATTACGATTTGAATTCAAACCCGGTGCAGCATGAAAAAGATCTGGCTAAGCATTGTTACCGTTCTCCTGTGGCTGCCCGGCTGGTTGCAGGCCGCATTGACCATCGAAATCACTCAGGGCATGGAGGGCGCGGTGCCGATCGCGGTGGTGCCGTTTGCCAGTACCGGCCAGCCGCCACCCGAGAACGTCGCGCAGATCATCGCGGCCGATCTGGCGCGCAGCGGCCGTTTCGCCCCCACTGCCGAACAGGACCTGATCGCGCGACCCTCCGAAGTTGCGCAGGTGCGCTTCCAGGACTGGCGTACGCTGGGCGTGGACAGTCTGGTGATCGGCAAGGTGGAGTCCCTCGCGGGAGGGCAGTACCGGGTTCAGTTCCGGGTTTTCGATGTGTTCCGCGCTCGCCAGCTCACCGGCTACAGTCTGCCTGCCAGCGCCGACAACCTGCGCCATGTCGCTCACCGCATCGCCGATATCATCTACGAACAGCTCACCGGTGAGCCGGGCGCGTTTGCCACCCGCATCGCCTACGTCATTTCCGAATCACGCAACGGCCAGAAGCAGTACCAGCTGCAGCTGGCGGACAGCGATGGCTATAATCCCAGCACCCTGCTGACGTCACAGCAGCCGCTGATGTCACCGGCCTGGTCGCCGGACGGCCGCAGGCTCGCCTATGTCTCGTTTGAAAAGGGGCGCGCCTCGATCTTTGTCCAGGACATCGGCACCGGTCAGCGTAGCGAGCTGGCGTCCTTTGCCGGAATCAACGGTGCGCCGTCCTGGTCGCCGGACGGCCGCTCCATGGTGCTGACCTTATCCAGGGACGGTAACCCGGAAATCTACCGCCTGCAGCTGAGCGACAAGAGGCTGACGCGGTTGACTAAATCCGCGGGGATCGATACCGAACCGGTATTTGCGCCCGACGGCAGCAGCATCGTGTTTACCTCCGACCGTGGCGGCAGTCCGCAGCTATATCGCATGCCCGTGACCGGCGGGCGTGCGCAGCGCGTCACTTTCGAAGGCAGCTACAATGCCAGCGCGGATTTTTCACCCGACGGGCGCAGCCTGGCGCTGGTGCACGGTGAGGGCGGTCGTTACCAGATAGCGACCCTGGATCTGGACAGTCGTTTGCTGCGTATTGTCAGCGACGGGCGTCTCGACGAGTCGCCCAGTTATGCGCCCAATGGCAGCATGATTATCTATGCGACTGAAACCGGCCGCCGGGGTGTGCTCGCGGCGGTCTCGAGCGACGGGCGCTTCCGTCAGCAGTTCAGTCTGCGTGAGGGCAATGTCCGGGAACCGGTATGGTCTCCCATGTCGAAGTAGCGATGAGCAGTTCTCTGAGCAGAATGAAAAGCGTGGTGAGAGTCGGTTATTTTTAGATGCTGTGATCAAGCAGTTGTAACTTTATGTGTAAAAGGAGCGGAAACATGAAACTGGTTAAGACAGTGGCAGTCGCCATGGCAATGGCATGGATTGCGGGTTGCAGTTCCACCGGTGGTACCAAGGGTGGGGACGTGGCGGTGGAGGATCGCGGCGCTGCCGAGGGCGCTTACGAGGGCGCCACTACAACGGGCGTCGGTGGCTACGGTGACCTCAGCGTCGAATCACTCAGCGATCCCAATAGTCCGTTGTCTCAGCGGGTGATCTATTTTGCTTACGATAGCAGTGAAGTAGCGGAAGAGGATCGTCCACTGGTGGAAATGCACGCCGCTTTCCTGGCCGCAAACCCGGGGGTGAAAGTCTCCCTGGAGGGGCACGCCGACGAGCGCGGAGCGCGTGAATACAACATCGGTCTGGGAGATCATCGCGCCCAGTCCGTACGTCGCATGCTCGAGTTGCAGGGCGTCGGGGCCGAGCAGGTCAGCACGGTAAGCTACGGCGAAGAGAAGCCCGCGGTGGAAGGTCATGACGAGTCCGCCTGGGCCATGAACCGACGCGTGGAGCTGGTCTATGTGGGCTACTAGGACAGCGCTGGCGCTGGTCCTGCTGACCGTCGGCACATCGGTGTCGGCGGTCAGCAAGTCTGAACTGGAGAACCGGATCCAGCAGCTCGAGCGCAAGCTCGACAGCCGCAGCCTGGTCGATCTGATGGATCAGGTCAAAGCTCTGCAGCGCGAAGTCCAGCAGCTGCGCGGCGACATCGAGGTTCAGGCGCATGACATGGATGGTTTGCAGAAACGCCAGCGCGACCTGTATCTGGACATCGATCGTCGCCTGCATCGGCTCGAGACGGGGGGCGTGGAAGCAGCGCCGGCGGCAGGTGCTGCGGCGCCCGGTACCTTGGTGCCCGAGGCCCCCACGGCGGGCGCCGGTCTTGCAGCGCCGGCAAGTGGCCGTGCGGCGAGCGACCCGCTGCAGGCCACGGGAAGCGCCGCTGCCAGCGCTGCGGCAGCCGCGCCCCCCGCGGTGACGCTCAATCCCGCCAACGAGCGCAAGGATTACGACGGCGCGCTGGAGATTCTAAAGGAGGGGCGCTACAACGAGGCTTCGACTGCGTTCCAACAGTTTCTCAGTAAGTATCCGGGTAGCAGCTACGCCGACAACGCTCAGTACTGGTTAGGGGAAGTTTTCTACGTCACCCGGGAGTTCCAGGCGGCGCTCGGTGAATTCGAGAAGGTGGTGACGGCGTACCCGGACAGCAGCAAGGTCGCTGACGCCAAGCTGAAGATGGGCTATATCCGCTATGAGCTCAAGGACTGGGACAAGGCGCGGGAACTGCTCAACCAGGTGGTGCAGAGCTATCCCGGCAGCACCTCGGCACGACTGGCTCAAGAGCGGCTGGAGCGCATGGCCAGCGAGGGTCACTAGCCCGTGCAGACTGCAACTGCTGGCCGCCTTGGTGTTACCATAGCCGCATGGACCCGGTGCCCTGTAAACCGACGCCCGACGTCGATGCGCGACTGAGAATCAGCGAAATCTTCCTGTCGCTGCAGGGAGAATCTAGCACGGTCGGCCTTCCCACTGTGTTTGTGCGGCTCACCGGCTGCCCACTGCGTTGCCAGTACTGCGACACCGAGTATGCCTTTCGCGGCGGCGAGTCCCTGTCTCTCGACGCCATCGCGGCACGGGTCGCTTCCTACCAGACCCGCCATGTCACTGTAACGGGCGGAGAACCGCTGGCCCAGCCTTCCTGTCTGGCCCTGTTGACCCGCTTGTGTGATGCCGGCTACCGGGTGTCGCTGGAGACCAGTGGCGCGCTCGATGTCAGTCAGGTCGACACGCGGGTGATGAAGGTACTGGATCTGAAAACTCCGGGTTCCGGCGAGGTCGACAAAAACCGCTATCAGAACCTCGACTGTTTGATGCCGTGCGACCAGGTCAAGTTCGTCATTTGCGACCGTGCCGACTACCTTTGGGCCCGCCGCACACTGGATGAATACCGGCTCGCTCTACGTTGTGAAGTGCTGTTTTCGCCCAGCTTCGGTCAGCAGGATGCTGCCGAGCTCGCCGGCTGGGTGCTGGAAGACCGGCTGCCGGTGCGCTTCCAGATCCAGCTGCACAAGATTCTTTGGGGTGATGAGCCAGGGCGCTGATCGCAAGGCCGTGGTGCTGTTGTCCGGCGGGCTGGACTCGGCAACGACCCTGGCTGTGGCGCGCGACCAGGGCTATGCGTGTTACGCTCTGAGCCTGGATTATGGTCAGCGGCACCGCGCCGAGCTGGCGGCTGCACAGCGTGTTGCCGAAGCGCTGGACGTGACGCAACACAAGGTGATTGCACTGGACCTGACCGCCATCGGCGGCTCGGCCCTGACGGACAACCGCATCGCCGTTCCGGAGCGGCCCGGCGCAGGCATACCGGTTACCTACGTGCCGGCGCGTAATACCATCTTTCTCGCGCTGGCGCTGGCTTGGGCCGAGGTGCTGGGTGCCTGGGACCTGTTTATCGGGGTCAACGCCGTGGATTATTCCGGCTACCCGGACTGTCGACCGGAATACATTCAGGCGTTTCAGCGTCTTTGCCAGCTAGCCACCCGGGCGGGTGTCCAGGGTGGCGCGTTCCGGGTGCATGCACCGCTCATCGAACTGAGCAAGGCCGATATCATTCGTCTGGGTATGCGTCTGGGCGTTGACTACGCGGTGACCGTATCCTGTTATGCAGCCGATCACAGCGGGCGGGCCTGCGGGCGCTGTGACTCCTGCCGGATGCGTGCAAAAGGCTTTGCCGATGCCGGCGTACAGGATCCGACGCCCTATCAGGGATAACCGGAGCGAGACGGCTGCGCTGCACCGCTTGCTCAATCAAGTTACCGGGCATGAGCGGCCGGCGGTGTTTCCCGCCAGCCGGTCGGTCCATACCATGCCAGTGTCGTGAGGGGATCAATGCCATGCAGTTCGAAACTTTTTTCTCGGCCCAGTCGGCTTTCCTGTGGGCCACATTTGCTATCGCGCTCGTCATGGGAGCGGTGGTCAACAAGACCAATTTCTGTACCATGGGCGCGGTTTCGGACTGGGTCAACATGGGCGACACGGGGCGGTTCCGCGCCTGGCTGCTGGCGATCGCGGTGGCGATGCTGGGGGTGGTCGGGCTCGAGTATTTCGGATTTGTCGACCCCGGCGGCGCATTCCCTCCGTATCGCGCCGGTCAACTGATCTGGGCGGAGAACCTGCTGGGAGGCCTGTTGTTCGGTATCGGCATGACCCTGGCAAGCGGTTGCGGCAACAAGACACTGGTGCGGCTCGGTGCCGGAAACATCAAGTCCCTGATGGTGGCTGCGGTGATTGCCGTGATCGCCTATTTTATGGTGAACCCGTTCCCCGGCTCGGACCAGACCCTGTTTACGGTGCTGTTCTACGACTGGATTCGGCCGCTGGCGGTTGATCTCGGCGCGTCCCAGGATCTGGGCAGCGTGCTGGTGAGGGAGAATCCGCTCACCGGGCGGCTGGTGGTCGGCCTGGTACTCGGCATTACCCTGCTGGCGATTATCTTCAAGTCGGCCGATTTTCGCGGCAGCTTCGACAACATGCTCGGTGGCCTGGTGGTAGGTCTGGCGGTGCTGGGTGCCTGGTACGTCACCAGCAATGTCGCCATCGATCTGGACGGCGAGCAGTACAGCCTGCAGTCCTATGCGCAGCAATGGGATTTTCTCGCCGATTCGAGTGAGGGCAAACCGGCCGACACCCGGCCGCTGGCGCCGCAGTCCTTTACCTTCATCAATCCCATGGGGCAGACGCTGGGGTATGCGAGCGCCGGATTCCGCGAGACTTATCTGACGTTCGGGGTCATGACCCTGCTGGGTGTCATCGCGGGCTCGTTCCTGTGGGCCTTGCTGAGCCGCAGCTTCCGCTTCGAGTGGTTCGCCTCGTTACGGGATTTCGTCAACCACCTGATCGGCGCCGTGCTGATGGGGTTTGGCGGCGTGCTGGCGCTGGGCTGCACCATCGGCCAGGGTGTAACCGGCATTTCCACCCTGGCGATTGGGTCATTCATCGCCTTTGGCGGCATTGTGCTCGGCTCGGCGTTGACCATGAAAGTGCAGTACTACAAGCTGGTCT
>CBDTYI010000158.1:0-6496 GCA_965364565.1 uncultured Gammaproteobacteria bacterium
CGTGAATTTTCGGGTGCAGGGTCTTGACCCGCCCGGCCATCATTTCGGGAAAACCGGTGTGGTCGGACACTTCGATTACCGGCACACCGTTGTTGGCCAGCAGGCTCGCGGTGCCGCCGGTGGACAGAATCTCCACCCCCGCCCGGTGCAACTGCTGGGCAAATTCCACCACACCGGTCTTGTCCGAAACACTGATTAGAGCGCGTTGAATGGCTGCCATGGGATTGATTCCAGATTGATTTGGTTAATAGCCACGGAAGATAACGAGATATTATTCGTTATTAGCCACGGAAAACACGGAAAGCACGGACAAATGTAATTCTTCTGTGCAGCATACTGGAACAGGTCCGCGTTCATCCGCGTATCCGGTGGTGTACAAGCCGCCGGTTTAGGTTAGAGGCCTGCCTGCAACCGCAACACGGAAGCCTGATTCCTGCCGCATTGAAATCTGGTTTTTTCCGTGCTTTCCGTGTTTTCCGTGGCTAAGAAATAAATGGGTCCGTGCTTGCCGTGGCTAACGAATAAATGGTTCCACACTCTCCGCGGCTAAAGCAGACTGTACTGCTTCAGCTTCTTGCGCAGCGTGCTGCGGTTGATGCCCAGCACCTCGGCGGCGCGGGTCTGGTTGCCGCGCGTGCGGGTCATGACGCACTCCAGCATGGCGTGCTCCACCTGGCCGATCACCAGGTCGTAGACGTTCTCCGGATCATGCCCCTCCAGGTCCTTGAAATAGCGTTCCAGGGCCGAGAGCACGCTGGTACGCAGCGGCTGCTTGCGGCGTTCGTGGGTCGGAATACAGCGCGTCGCCGTCTGGGTGTCACCGTGACCGTGAATCACCGCGCTCATGCCGCGATCCCCTGCCCGGCAGAGAGGCGGTCAAAGAACTCATGTGTTATGCGCAACTGGGCGTCGATCGAATCGACGCGGTTCACACGCTGACGAAATGCCGCCCCATCACGGTGCCCCTTGCTGTACCAGCCGATGTGTTTACGCGCCACCCGCACCCCCGTGTAGTCCCCATAAAACGAATACAGATTTTCAAGATGTCCGATCATGATATTCCTTGTCTCCTCCACCCCGGGCTCCGGCAATAATTTGCCCGTAGCCAGATAATGCTCAATTTCTCGGAAAATCCAGGGACGTCCCTGCGCGGCGCGACCGATCATCACAGCATCGGCGCCGGTATACTCCAACACCTCTCTTGCTTTTTGCGCACCGGTGATATCCCCGTTTGCGATCACCGGTATGGACACAGCCCGCTTTACACAACGAATCGTCTGGTACTCTGCACTTCCTTTATAAGCGCAGGCGCGCGTCCGCCCATGGATGGCGAGCGCCTGCACCCCGGCCTGCTCGGCAATGCGGGCGATCGACAGGGCATTGCGGTGTTCCGGATCCCAACCGGTACGTATCTTCAGCGTCACCGGCACGTCCACTGCGGCGACCACGCTGTCCAGTATGCGCTGCACCAGGTCTTCGTGCTGCAGCAGTGCGGATCCGGCCATCACATTGCAGACCTTCTTGGCCGGGCAGCCCATATTGATGTCGATAATCTGCGCACCGCGCTCCACATTGAAGCGCGCGGCCGCCGCCATCATGGCGGGATCGGCACCGGCGATCTGGATCGAACGGGGTTCTGTTTCACCGGCGTGGTCCATGCGCCTGAGCGTCTGCCGGCTGCCCCACAGAGCCGAATTAGCCGACACCATTTCCGATACCGCCAGACCTGCGCCCAGATTCTTGCACAGCTGTCGAAACGGCCGATCGGTAACCCCCGCCATCGGTGCCAGCACCAGCTGATTGCGCAACGTGTACGGACCGATCTGCATGCCGGTTAATCGACTCCTCAGCGGTATATACAAAGGGAAAGGGCCGCTAATCATACCCGTGCTTTGGTCTCTGGAAAAGCACCCTGGCAGGTTTTTTATGCGGCCCGGAATTTGCTTTTGACGCTGTAATGAAGCTGTTTATTCCAGGTCAGCACTTGGCAACGCGGCTACAGCAAGCTTCGCGCGAACGCTGTGCGCAAGGCTACTTAGCAGATGAAATCATTATCATGTGCATTAGAAGTTCAGCACATTCGCTGACCGTTCTATTCCGCTGTCAGGATTTTTGTCACAGGAAATCGAACTGGAAAGACACTGCACGCTCGCCGGGGTCGACCACTTCCAGCATCAGTTGGGCGCGTTCGCCCGGTTGCATGCCCCCGGCGGGACTACGGGTGTCGGATAAATATTCATCGGGGCGGAAACGGCGCGCAGCGACCGGCGTACCCGAAACATCGGAGAACGAGACGGCGAACACCGGGTAGGGCTGTACGAACTCGGCCTGATTGGCGAAAGTGACATGGATCAGCAAGGCATCATCGACCTGTGGATGATCGCGCACCTCGCGCTCCAGGATCGCGACCCGGCCGACGTCATGGCGCAGCGGCAGATCGCAGCCCAGAAGCCGGCAGCCGGACTCCAGCACCGGACGCAGCTGCGGCACAGCGGACAGGCGGTAACGCTCCGCGTAGCCGTACTGCGCAACCAGCAGCGCGATCAGCAGCACACAGGCGGCGATCGCTCCCCAGGCGCGGTGCGATATACCGTCATGATATTCGTGCTCGAGCAGCAACACGGTGGATACCCTTGACTCAGACTCGGCCGGTTCCCGGCGCCGGGGCACAAACTCCGCTGCGAGCGGTTGCGCCTGAAAATCGAAGTCAGATTGAAACGCAGGTGAAATCGCGATTGCTGCCGCAGCGGCGTCACTGGCGGAACTTGATTCGGCGGCAACCCCCGCTTGTGCGGCCGGTTGTTCGCCTGCAGGCCCAGCCGGCTCCTCCGCGGAAACTTCGGACCAGGCGTCTTGCGCCCCTTCGACCCCGCCGGGCAGGGGTTCGGTCACTGGCGGCTCGACGAGCTCGTCGTGTGTATCGTCCGGGACATGAGCGATCTCGGGCTCCGGAGACTCCGCTCCCCGCGCGGCCGCAGACTGTTCCTCGCTGGCCGGGCCTGCTTCGGATCGTTCCCACTCGTCGGAAGACAGGGAGTCGTCTTGTGTGCCTAGTGGCACAGACTCCTGCGACAGCTGGTCCTCGGACCAGGCCTCGCCCGCAGGCTGTTGCTCTGTTGCGCCTGCTTCGGGCTGCGGCTGCTCCGGGGCCTCTTTGCCGCCCGGCACCTGCTCCAGCGCCTTGCTGACCAGCGCCTCGATGTCGTGCTCCGCACGCTGCCTTTCCGCATACGCCAGCGCCTGGGCCGGATCGTCGAACACGGCTTCGAAGGCGCTGAAGGTGTTACGGCAGGCACCGCAGCGCACCTGTCCGCGCGCCGCGTGCAGATGTTCGGCCTGGATCTGGTACACGGCTTTGCAGGATGGGCAGGCGACGTACATGGATTGGCTTATCAGTCGATTCCGTTGAGCGTGGTTAATATAGCCACGGAAAACACGGAAAGCACGGAAAAAATCTTATTAATGCCTCATCGGCAAGTCATAGCTCGTTAGGTTGGGCTGAACGAAGTGAAGCCCAACGAATCCACTCAGCCTAACCGGCACGCTCGCGAGCAATATAGCCACGGAATACACGGAAAACACGGACAAAGATTTTTTTTGTTGCGCGCTTTGCGCCCGCGCCGGCGATTGCAGCATCGCATCGTCACGGCTTACCGCCAAGACACCATTAGCTCTTTTCCGTGTTTTCCGTGCTTTCCGTGGCTATATCTGCTTTCCGTGTTTTCCGTGGCTATTTTCCCGCACCCCGTGCAGACGCACCCAGCCATCGCGTTCCACGGGTTCGCGCATGGCAAACCAGCACTCGTAGGCAGCACTCACCGCGGCGGCCTGATCCTTCAGGATACCCGACAGCACCAGCTCGCCACCGGTCCTGACCCGTGCGGCCAGCTGCGGCGCGAGATCGATCAGGGGATTGGCCAGGATATTGGCCAGCAGCAGGTCGAAGGTCTGGTCGGGCAGTTGCTCCGGCAACCCGGTCCTGAGCCGCGCAGCGACGCCATTGCGCGCCGCGTTTTCACGGCTGGACCAGAGCGCCTGTTCGTCGATATCGACCGCCCATACGGCTTCCGCGCCGAGCTTCAGGGCGGCTATCGCGAGAATACCGGAACCGCAGCCGTAATCGAGCACCGCGCGGTGCTCCGGCGGGTGCCGGTCCAGCCATTCCAGGCACAGAGCAGTGGTCGGGTGGGTGCCGGTACCGAACGCCAGCCCCGGGTCGAGGTCGATAATCACGGTTTCGCCCTCGACCGGCGGCGCCTGCCCTGCCGGGCACACCCACAGGCGCGCGCCGAAGCGCATCGGCCGGAACTCGTCCAGCCATACCCGCTCCCAGTCCTGATCGGCGAGCGTTTCCTCCACCAGACGCGCCGCCGCCCCGGCGCCGAACTGCGACGCCAGGCTTTCCCTCAGCGCGACCGGTTCAACGCCGGCATCGAACAGCGCCGTGATGCGCGTCGCCGACCACAGCGGAGTGGTGCCGGGCGCCGGTTCGAACAGCGGCTGGTCGGCCGCATCGGCAAAAGTCACCGACAGCGCACCCTGCTCTTCGAAGAACGCGGACAGGGTCTCGGGGTCGATATCACCCGCTTCGAGGGAGAGCTGGAGCCAGGGCATTGGTTAGAAAATAGCCACGGAAGACACGGAAAGCACGGAAAAGACCCAGAAGAATAAATTAAACAACAAACCGCTTGATGGTGGCTTTCGGCGATGTGAAGTTGATAAGCATGCCGATCCTCCTGCCGCTGGCATGAAGATAGTTAATCAGTTGAGCTTCGCTTGATGCTGGCAGCTGTTCCTGCGCTTTCAGTTCCAGCAACACACTGTCTTCAACGAGAACATCGGCAACGTACTGTCCGACAACATGGCCTTTGTAACGAACAGCGAGCGGAACCTGACTCCTTGCATGGAGCCCTTGCACTGCCAGCTCATGCAGCAGCGCGTTTTCGTACACTTTCTCCAGAAAGCCCCCACCCAGCTCTCGAAACACCTCGTATACGCAGCCCCTGATCCGGTAGCTGAGTTCTTGCTCCACAATCATTCTCGTCACCTTCCCTGGTAAGAGCCTGAAATGGCATTTTTCCGTGTCTTCCGTGTTTTCCGTGGCTATTTCTTATTTATAACCCCAGCTTCTTCTCCAGATAATGTATATCCGTCCCGCCCGCCAGAAAGGCTGCGTCGCTGCAGATCATCTGGTGCAGCTTGATGTTGGTCTTGATGCCGTCGATCACGATCTCGGACAGCGCCCCGCGCATGCGCGCCAGCGCCGCGGCGCGGTCGTCGCCGTGCGCAATCAGCTTGGCGATCATGGAATCGTAGTACGGCGGCACGGCATAGCCGTTGTAGATATGGGTATCGACGCGGATACCGGGCCCGCCGGGCGCATGATACTGGGTGATGGTGCCGGGTGAAGGCAGGAAGTTGTCCGGGTCCTCGGCGTTGATACGGCACTCGACCGCGTGGCCGCGCCAGGTGACGTCCTCCTGCCGGATCGACATGCCCTCGCCGGCGGCAATGCGCAACTGTTCCTTCACGATATCGATGCCGGTGACCAGCTCCGTGACCGGGTGCTCGACCTGCACGCGAGTGTTCATCTCGATGAAGTAAAACTCGTTGTCCTGGAACAGGAACTCGAAGGTGCCGGCGCCGCGGTAATTGATCTTGCGGCAGGCCTCGGCACAGCGCTCGCCCATTTCCCGGCGCTGATCCATGGTGATGCCCGGCGCCGGCGCTTCCTCGACCACCTTCTGGTGACGGCGCTGCATGGAACAGTCGCGCTCGCCCAGGTGGATGGCGTTACCCTTGCCGTCAGCCAGCACCTGGAACTCCACGTGGCGCGGCTTCTCCAGGAATTTCTCCATGTACACGGTATCGTCACCGAACGCAGTGCGTGCCTCGGTGCGGGTGAGCGCAATGGAATTCAGCAGGTTCGCCTCGGCGTGCACCGTGCGCATGCCGCGCCCGCCACCCCCGGCGGCCGCCTTGATGATGATGGGGTAGCCGATATCGCGCGCCAGTCTGGTATTGGTCTGATCGTCGTCGCCGAGCGGGCCGTCGCTGCCCGGCACACAGGGAACGCCGGCCTCCTTCATGGCGCGGATAGCCGATACCTTGTCGCCCATCAGGCGGATGGTTTCCGCGCGCGGCCCGATGAAGGTGTAGCCGCTCTTCTCCACCTGCTCTGCGAAATCGGCATTCTCGGACAGGAAACCGTAGCCGGGATGGATACCCACCGCGTCGGTCACCTCGGCGGCCGCTATCAGCACCGGAATGTTCAGGTAACTCTGCGCCGACGGCGCCGGACCGATGCACACCGACTCGTCGGCCAGCAGCACGTGCTTCAGGCTGCGGTCCGCCTCGGAGTGCACCGCAACGGTCTTGATGCCCAACTCCCGGCAGGCACGCAGGATACGCAGCGCGATTTCGCCGCGATTGGCGATGACGATTTTATCTAGCATAGGTTATCGATATTTAGCCACGGAAGGCACGGAAAACACGG
>CBDTYI010000159.1:0-6438 GCA_965364565.1 uncultured Gammaproteobacteria bacterium
GGAGTACATTCTCCAACAGCGCGACGAAACCGTGCACGAGGGCGTGCGCACCCGCCAGTACGCGCTGGAAGAATGCATCAACTGCCATGCCAGCAAGGACGACGGTGGCGAGTACATCCGGGTGGAGGATTCGCGCCATTTCTGCGCCACCTGCCATACCTACGCGGCGGTTAAGATCGACTGTTTCCAGTGTCACTCCGACGTGCCGGTGCGTGAATCGAGCCTGCAAGGCCGGCAATCGGGGGCAAGTACTCACCACGCGGAGCACGCTGCCCCGGCTCAACCGTCGGGTACGACACTTCAGCTTCTGGCTGCGGAGGATGAACCTCAATGAGCGACACCAGCCGAAAAATGGATCCATCCCGGCGTGAATTCATGAGTCGCGCCGGCGCCACTGCCGGGGCAGCCGCAATTGCACCCGGTGTCTTCCTGACGGCCCCCGCGGTGGCCAAACCGCTCGAGCAGCCCGTCACCAGCGACAAGCGCTGGGGGATTCTGGTCGACACCAGCAAATGCGCCGACGGCTGCACCGCCTGTGTTTCCGCGTGCGAAACGGAAAACGGCTGGGGCAGCGCGGTGGAAAGCGAGAAGCGCTCCAATGAGGAGCAGAAGGCACAGTGGATCCGCAAGGTACAGATCCGGGAAAAAGCAACCGGGCACGTCACCACCCTGCCGCTGATGTGCCAGCACTGCGAAACCCCGCCCTGTGCCGACGTGTGCCCCACCGGAGCGTCTTTCAAACGCGCCGACGGCATCGTGCTGGTCGACAAGCACATCTGCATCGGTTGCCGCTACTGCATGATGGCCTGCCCCTACAAGGCACGCAGTTTCATTCACGAAGACCTCAAGGACCAGAAGCCCTGGGCGCCGCGTGGCAAAGGCACCGTCGAGTCCTGCACCATGTGCGTCCACCGGGTCGATCACGGCGGCACCCCGGCCTGTGTCGAGGCCTGCAGCGGCGCAAACCACAACGCGCTGGTGTTCGGCGACCTGTACGACGAAAACAGCCAAATTTCGCAGCAACTCAGAGAGCACGGCGGCAAGGAAATCCGTGGCGATCTGGGCCTCAACACCGGCGTCCGCTACCGCGGCATCTGAAACCCTGAACAGAACTGGCGAATCACCCATGAAACTAGCGCTGAACTACCGCGAACTCGAAGGCAAGAGCACGGGATTCTGGGTCCTTCTCGGCGGCCTGGGGCTGCTCATCGCCCTCGCCCTCGGTGCCACTTTGCACATGGAGCACTCGGGACACTACGTCACCGGCATGTCCAATCAGATTGTCTGGGGCATGCCGCACGTGTTTGCGATTTTCCTCATCGTCGCCGCGTCGGGCGCCCTCAATGTCGCCTCCGTAGGTACGGTGTTCGGCAAGCCGCTGTACAAGCCGCTCGGGCGCCTCTCGGGCCTGCTGGCGATCGCCCTGCTGGCCGGCGGGCTGGCGGTGCTGGTACTTGATCTGGGCCATCCGGATCGCCTCATCGTGGCCATGACCTACTACAACTTCAAATCCATTTTTGCCTGGAACATCATTCTCTACACCGGCTTCATGGCCGTGACCATCGTCTACCTGTGGCTGATGATGGAACGCCGTATGAACCCGTATTACAAGCCGGCCGGCTTTGTCGCTTTCGTGTGGCGCCTGATACTCACCACCGGTACCGGCTCGATCTTCGGGTTCCTGGTAGCCCGCGAAGCCTACGACGCGGCCCTGCTGGCACCGATGTTTGTGATCATGTCGTTCTCCTACGGCCTTGCCGTTTTCCTCCTGGTGCTGATGGCGAGCTACGCCTGGAGTAACCGCCCGCTGGGCGATGCCTTGCTGTACCGCCTGAAGAATCTGCTCGGCGTGTTCATCGCCGCAGTGCTCTACTTCGTGCTGGTCTATCACCTGACCAACCTGTACGCGACCGAACATCACGGCGTGGAACGCTTTATCCTGATGGACGGCGGCATCTACACGGCGCTGTTCTGGATCGTCCAGATCGGCATCGGCAGCCTGCTGCCCCTGGCCATGATCTATCACCCGCGCATCGGCAAGTCGCGTCCCGCCATCGCCACCGCCAGCGCACTGGTGATCGTTGGTGGTTTCGCGCAGCTCTACGTGCTTCTGATCGGCGGCCAGGCTTATCCTCTCGACATGTTCCCGGGCTACGAAGTCACCAGTTCCTTCTTCGACGGCGTGGTGGCCAGCTACCGGCCCAGCATCTGGGAGATCACGCTGGGCGTGGGCGGCATCGCCCTGGCGTTACTGATCGTCCAGGTCGCCGTGCGGGTGCTGCGTTTCCTGCCCGACACACTGGAAGACAGTGCCATCGACCCACACGCCGCCAAGGCCGACTAAGCTGCGGTTGCGGAAGCCGAAGCCGGCAGTGCTCTACTGCCGGCTTTGTTGTTTGAACCCTAAAAAGCCAAACCACAAAGGGACACCAAGGCGCACGAAGTAGAAGGAATTGGAAGATCGTTTTCGCTGTCCGGGCCTGACTGCACCGAGGCAGATAAGACAGCAGCTCAACCCAGAAACAGCCTTTATCTTTCCTTTGTGTGCCGTTGTGCTCATTCGTGGTTAATATCTTTTCTTTGACCATGTCGCAGATTTTCATCTCCGCCGCCCACAAGTCGTCCGGCAAGACCACCGTCTCGCTGGGGCTGTGTGCGGCCCTGCGCGCGCGCGGCCTGGTGGTGCAGCCGTTCAAGAAGGGGCCTGACTACATCGATCCCATGTGGCTCGGCAGGGCCGCCGGGCGCGCCTGCCACAACCTCGATTTCTACACCATGCAGCACGACGAAATCGTTGACGCCGTCGGCTACTACGCACGGGGCGCGGACATCAACATCATCGAGGGCAACAAGGGACTCTATGACGGTCTGGATCTGGACGGCAGCAACAGCAATGCGGCGCTGGCCAAACTGCTCAATGCGCCCGTGGTACTGGTGCTGGACGCACGCGGCATGACACGCGGCATCGCACCACTGATTCTCGGCTATCAGAGCTTCGATGCCGAGATTCGCATCGGCGGCGTGATCCTCAACCAGCTCGGCGGCAGCCGCCACGAAGCGAAGCTGCGCGCGGTCATAGAGCATTACACCGATGTGCCGGTGCTCGGTGCTGTGGCGCGGAAATCCGATACGGAAATTCTCGAACGCCATCTGGGCCTGATCCCGAGCAACGAACAGGGCGATGCGGACCGCCACATCGAACAGATAGGCACTGCGATCAGCGCTCAGGTGGACCTCGACGCACTGATCGCGCTCGCGGCCTGCTGCTCCCCGCCCGCGGCACCTAACGCCTCGCCGTTTTCCATCGCGCCGCTAGGGCAACCGTTACGCATCGGCATCGCCAGGGATGAGGCGTTCGGTTTCTATTATCCCGGCGATCTCGAGGCGATGCAGAATGCCGGCGCCGAGCTGGTCTGGATCGACATGCTGCGCGACCCCCGGCTGCCCCCCGTCGATGGCCTGTTTATCGGTGGTGGCTTTCCGGAGAGCAGTATGCAGTCGCTGCAGGCCAACCACGGCATGCGCGACAGTGTCCGCGCTGCCATCGAAGCGGGGCTCCCCACCTACGCCGAGTGCGGCGGCCTGATGTACCTGGCACGCAGTCTGCGCTGGAACGATGCGTACTGCGAAATGGCGGGTGTGATTCCGGGTGATGCGGTCATGCACCGGCGCCCGCAGGGGCGCGGCTATGTGCGGCTGCAGGCGACCGCGGCCCTGCCCTGGCACGGGGAGGATGACGACGGCACCGAAATCGCCGCGCACGAATTCCATTACTCGGCGCTCGAGAACCTGGATCCGCCCCACGCCTATGCTTTCGATGTACTGCGCGGCGCCGGTATCGACGGCCGGCACGACGGCTATGTGTACAGGAATCTGCTGGCCTGTTACACCCACCAGCGCACCACGCGCCACAACCGCTGGACCGAGCGGTTTCTGCATTTTGTGGCGAGCTGTAAGGCACAGCGCGGCAGTTGAGTCCCTTTTAACCACAAACTGCTGAGGCGCCACTGTACTCCGGTCCTCGCGCATCGGTGTTCCCGCCAGATCCCCCTATTCCCGCACTCACCCTTCGTGTTCCTGGGTATGCCTTTGTGGTTAAATAAACACCAACGATTCCAGGAGGTAAGGTTTGATGATCAGCGTAACCCCGGCAGCCGCCAATCAGATCCGCGAATCCGCCCGGCAGGGTAACATGCAGGGCATGCCCCTGCGCATCGCAGTTACCCGCCTGGAGGACGGCAGTTTCCACTATGCTCTGGGCTTCGACGACACCAGCCGCGAGGGCGACAACGTGTTCAGTTCTGAGGGCATCGATATCGTGGTCGCACCTCACAGCCTGCCGATGCTCGACGGTACCGTGATCGATTACGTCGAGATCGACGGCAACAACGAAATCATCTTCGTCAATCCGAATGATCCGGCCCAGCAGCAACCGGAAACTTAATCGGGAAATACCGGCACACGCCGGCAGGCTGCTGATACCCCCCAGTATTAAGCGCTATAATGGCCTGAGTCATACGGACCGCAGACGATGAACAGCGAAATCCAGGCCAAACACGACTATGACGCCGGCGCGCCGCGTCATACACGGCGCCCCCGCTGGACGCGACCGCTCGACCTGCCGACCACCCGCCACTTCCTCGGTGCACTCTCCGCGCTCGGCATCCTGCTGTTCGTGCTCGGTATAATAAATACCTGGTTCTTCCTGCGCGCAGACGCCAGCAACTGGCTGCACCTCGCCACCAGCGTGCTGCTGATCGCCGGTGTGGTACTGCTGTCTTTCGCGTTCCATCTGGCCCGCCGCGATCTGCTCGCGCCGCTGGCGGAACTGCGCGACTGGGTCATGAAAATGCGCAATGGACAACTGAGCGCCCGCCTGCCCGAGTCCGGTCAGCCCAAGTTCAGCCAGCTGTACCAGGATATCAACGCGCTCGGCGAACGGCTGGAATCGCTGTCGCTGGACCTGCAATCGGAAGTCGAACAGCAGACACACCGTATTCAGCAGAAAACCCATTCGCTGGAAATCCTCTACGACGTTGCGGCCAATATCAATGCGGCGCGTGACCTCGAGGACCTGCTGACACGCTTTCTGCACACCCTCAAGGACGTCGTGGACGCGCGCGCCGGGACCGTGCGCATGCTGACCGCGGACGGCAACATGCAGCTGATCGCCAGCAGCGGCCTGACGCCGGAAGTGGTCAAGCAGGAACAGCTCGTCAGCGTCGACCGCTGCCTGTGCGGCAAAGCCGCCCGGACCGGCGAAGTATACGCGCTGGATAACGTGCAAAGCTGCGGCCGCTATGCTGGGCGTTCCTTTTTCGAGAACGATAATGTCGAGATTATCGCCGTGCCGCTGCGCTATCGTGGCAAGACACTGGGCGTATACAACCTGTTTACCCAGCAGCGCGGCCTGGTGGAACAGGAGGACATGAAAAGCCTGCTTACCAGTATCGGCCACCACCTGGGTATGGCGATCGAGAAATCCCGCCTCGACGAAGAGGCCAACCTGCTGTCGATCATGGAGGAGCGTACGCGCCTGGCCAACGAGTTGCACGATTCGCTGGCGCAGAGCCTGGCGAGCCTGAAATTCCAGGTGCGCGTACTGGATGAAACCCTGCACAGCGGCAAGGAGGCTGCTCTGTGGCAGGAGTTGGAGCGCATCGAAAACAGCCTCGACGAGGCCTACACCGAACTGCGTGAACTGATCGCACACTTCCGCGCCCCGGTCGACAAGCGCGGCCTGATACCGGCCATCCAGCAGGCTGTGGAGCGGTTTCGCCGCAATTCGGGTATCAGCACCTATCTGCAGCTGGAGTGGGATGGTGCCCAGTTGCCGGCCGAAGTCGAAATCCAGGTGTTACGCATTGTGCAGGAAGCGCTGGCAAATATCCGCAAGCACAGCGAGGCCAACACAGTGCGTGTCCTGATGCGTGCGGGCCACCACGGCGACGATTACATGGTACTGATCGAGGATGACGGTGTCGGCTTTCAGGACCAGGTTCCAGCCGGCGGTCCCGGCGAGCACCTCGGCCTGAAGATCCTCCAGGAGCGCGCCGCGCGCATCGGCGGCACGCTGAAAATCGAGACTGAAACCGGTGAGGGCACTCGCGTGATACTGTGTTTCCCGCAGCCCAGCGAAGAGGCCGCCGTGAATCATACGGTCACGGTCGAGCTGCCCGAGCGCGCGGCCAACTAACATGGGGCTGCGCATACTGTTGATAGATGACCACACGCTGTTCCGCAGCGGGCTCCAGGGGCTGCTGGCGCACCGCAACATCGAGGTGGTCGCCTCGGTGGGCGACGGACGCGAGGGCTTGCGCTGCGCCGAGGAGCTAAAACCGGACGTCGTCCTGCTCGACATGCGTATGCCCGACATCGATGGCATAGGCGTACTGAAGAAGCTGCGCGAGAGCGGCTTTCACAAGCCGATCGTGATGC
>CBDTYI010000160.1:0-6425 GCA_965364565.1 uncultured Gammaproteobacteria bacterium
GTACCGCCGGAGTGCATCAGCGACTGCGGGCCGGCCCACGACGCTACACGCTGCGTCAAGCTGACCCACAACTGCGAGTACCGGCTGTTTCAGCGTCCGGACGATGCCATTCACCCCGGCTTCGACAAACAGACCGAGCTGGACATGTCCCGGCCCGGCAACTTCTTCGCCAACTATCAGCCGCTCGGGGGTCAGGCGCTGGCCGACCTGGTGGAGGATGTACACACCTTCTACCGCTTCACTCCGCCCATGCAGGGGGTGCTGCAGCGGGCCCACGACGACGGCACGGGCTACGTGGTGTCCTCGGCGCACCCGCGTATCGTCGACGGGGCGCCGTCGAAAAACCCACGCTACCAGCAGATCCGCCCCGATCTGGTGAAACCCGAGCGCAAGTACATCGCCGAGATGAGCACGCGCTTCTATCGCAAGCTGCCGCTGAAAAACAGCGTCTGCCACCCGGTCGACGCTGTCCTCGCGGGACGCCGCAACAATCCACCCGAAACGGGCATCCGCTCCCTGGCGGTCTACAACCCGATCCATTACCAGGAGCTGCCGGAGCTGTTCATGGATTTCATCTGCAGCCTGACCGGCAAGTCGCCGTCCACCACCGGCGCCGGCAGCGAGGGCGCGCTGACCAAGGGGCCGTTCAACGCCTTGCGCCCCACCGCCGACCTCAACAACGCCCTGGTGTCGTTCATTCTCACCGGACACCACGGCTTTTCCAGCTCTGCCGGATACGTGGGCCCGCATGTGCGCGTCGATCACGACATCAGCCTGCTGGTACCCGAAATCTGGGCGCGCATCGATCCCGAGCAGCGCGATCCTGCCTACCTGGTCGAGCGCGGTTACCTGGAGCCGCTGGAGGACTTCCAGCACCAGGGCAAAATGGTGCTCGCCAGCCGCCTGGGCTACCGCATCACCGAACACTTCGTGCACGGCTTTCTGGGCAAGATCTTCGATAACCCGCAGGCGGTGTTCACCGAGGAGATCCTCAAACCCGAGACCCAGGGGCTGGACGTCTTCGTCGACGGCATCAACAACATCGTCGAGGCGCAGCAAGGCGTGGCGCAGCGCTACCTGGACGACGGCAGCATCGAGGATGCCTGCCCGCCGCTGCAGGCGCTGCTGCACATCATGGCCAGCGGCGAATACCGTGGTATGGACGCGCACCACCCCGACCTGCGCGTGATGTTCACGCGCGATTACCTGCTCAACTCCGACTGGTACCACGAGCGCCTGAAAGTCAAACAGCTGCGCGATATCGAGCTGTGGAAACGCCATGTCAGCAATCTGCAGACGTTTCTCGATGACATTCACTTCAGCGATGAGGCCGAGCGACTTGGCATCGCGCAGCGCTTCGATTTCGCTACCGAGAAGCTGCGCCAGGTACAGGGGGAAGACTACCTGCAGAGCCTGGTTGGAACACTGGGCGCCGATCCGCTCGGCCCGCCCGGCGCGGTAGCCGAAACGCGCGTCATTCACTGGAGCAAGATGATCACGTCCTTCACCAAGGACAAGATGCTCGAACCGGAGCTCGAGCCGACTGAGGATCAGAAAATACCGTCATTGCTGGAGCGCTTCAAAGCCAGGTTCCAGCGCGCCCGGATGCAGTGAGGCGCGCCGCACGGCGGCGCGCCGGCTGTACCAGCCCGGTGAACCCGGTGGATGTCGACCGGCAGCGGTTCAGGTCGCACCAAGGCCGAACCTGCGCATGCGCGGCGCGTTCAGCGATACGTCGTTCTATATTCTTCCCAGTCATCGCCCTTATGCCTGATGCTGAAGCTGTGATCGCGCAAGTCCGCCTCGAGGGTCGCTACGCAGGCGTCGTGTTTCCAGCTCAGGTGCAGGCGGTGCTCCTCTGAGTGGTGCACTTCCAGCTGACCGCGGAACGCGGGCGATTTATTGCGCAATCGCATCAGCTCCAGCTGGTCGCGCACCACGATTCGCGTCAGTCCCTGCTCGATATCGCCATCGGTGAGCGTGGTGCGATTGATTTCTTTGTGCCCGGCTGCGGAGACTTTGTCGGCCGCTGCGTAATCGTTTCTGCCGGCAAACAGGTCCAGATACCACACTTGGGGCACACCCGGCATGAACATCTGAATCGCGCGCGCCAGACGCAGCTTCCGCTCGTCTTCGCCCAGCGCGCTGAAGAACGTCGCATTGACCTGGTAATAGGCTATTTTCTTGCCGTCCGCGCCATACAGATTCTTCACTCTCCCGCCCCGGTCCATGACTGTCTCGATAACCTCGTCGATCTCCGCATCGCTCAATAACCCGTTTCGGGTCACGCCACCGACGACCTTGCCTTTCAAGTCCAGCACCGGGATGCCATCGTGACAGCCGAGCATGTTGATGGTCTTGATGTTCTTCTCGGTCAGCTCGCCGATCCAGCGCAGCAGGGGTCCATTGGTGCCGCGATCCAGCGCATCAATGACCAGGCCGGGGAAGAAGAAGTCATAGATGGGAAATCCTTTGCTTGCTACTTCCTCATGGAGCCCACTGCCATACTCGGAATGTATTTCAGGCAGCAGGATCAGGTCATACTTATCCGCTATGCGCTTCAGTCGCTCCAGGTACTCCCAGGTGCCGGGCTTGTTGAAGAAATTGCTCTGACCCGGTTCCTTGTGCAGATACGCGAATGCGTCCAGCCTTACCAGCTTGCCGCCGTGTTCGCTCAGCTTCTTCAAGGTCTCATCGTAGAAATCCCAGACGTCCTGCGATTGAGCATTCAGATCCATCTGCCCGAGATAGTTACGGTTCTGCTCGACTACAGAAAGAATAGTATCGTGGTGCCGGGAAAATTCGCCCAGATCGATTTCGCTGAGGTCTCGATTCGCATTCAGTACACCATTCACCATCGCCGCGATTTGCTCGGCGTCCTCGTGGGTAAGCTCCTCGATCCCTAATGCCCGCAGCAGGTCGTGGGCGGTAACCTGGTGATAAACCACTTCCTGATAAAAAGTGTTCCAGTAAGGCCTCTCGGATCCATCCGGGAAGCGCACCTTCATTATCGGAAGACCGGGTTTTCTCATGAACAGCTTCTCGAGATATTCTTGATACGGAACTACGTGCCCGTCAGGGCTCATCTCGCCGTGCGCCTGCCAGAATTCATTCCAGTCGATGAAGAAGTTCTTGTATTTTGAGTCGTCTCCGTTCCTCAACAGGTCCTGAAACTGGGGAGAGCGGACCGAGAGATGGTTCAAGACCAGGTCGAACTTGAACATGACATTGAGCTCGTGGAGCCTTTCCAGATCTTGCCGCGATACCAGCTCGTCATTGAGGTCGTAGTCTATGATCGAAAAGCCGCGATCCAGATCGCTGTTGAAGACCGTCGGAAGAATGTAAAACAAAGAAAAAACATCGTTGAATTCGGGTCGCTGGAGCATATGCACGATGTCAGCCAGATTGCGGCCAATACTGTCGGGATATGCGTTGAAGATTACGCCGTGCGGCAGTTCGTAGGGTTTCGTAACGGGTTCGGCATTCATAGATCGAGCTCTATCGGTCGCATCGGCACCGCGCGATGGCATACGGGGCTGATTTGTCACAACAATCTGATAACCAGGATGCTGGCTATTCTAGTGTGAAAAGCGGGTTTATGAAAACATTTGCCGGCCTTATGTTGCTCTGCAACACGGCGGATCAGCCTCCAGGCAGCGAGCCATTCGGGCATTCGGTCTCAGACGCCGTCCTGACGGCAATACGGGCAATGTGCGGCTCGCCTATTGACAGTTATCAAGGCAATTTCTGCCAAAACCGGTAGCATGATTCTCGGGTAAGACCAACAGGTCTGGTCAATACGCGATCACAACGCGGAGGTGTATCATGAGCAGATCTTTTCTCAATCGAAACAAAGGCAACCTGCTCGCCACCCTGATGGCAGCCGCGGTGCTGTTGCCGGCCGCGACGGCAAACGCATGGTGGGGCGGTCCCGCTGGATGGGGCTGCGACCCGCAGTGGGCCTATCTCGAAGAGTATGGCTTCCTCGATCCTTACGGACCCAGCCCGACCGATTTCCGGCGTTTGAACCGCGATCAGTGGCGGGCCGTGACCAGTTCCGGCTACTACGGGGGCTATGTGCGCCATGATCCGGTGGCGAAAGCCGTACGCAGGCAATGTCACGGCTGGAGACGGCCGCATTACTACTGGTAAGAAGCCCACCGCTGCGGCGCGCTGAGCGCGCCCGCAGCGTCAACCGCGAAGCGTGCCCGGCAGAGCGCTGCAAGAGAGGAGTTTGATACGTCGCAGCGTAACGCGTCCGGACACGCCAGGTTTGTTACATCCGGAGTATCCGCGCCGCGCTATCAGTTCTGCAACAGGGGGGTTGATCTGTCGCGAAGAAACGCGCGCAGATAGTCTGCCGTATGCGAGTCTCTGCTCGCCGCGCAGTGTTCGGGTGTGCCCTGCGCCACAATCCGGCCACCGCCGTCGCCGCCTTCCGGGCCGAGATCAATGAGCCAGTCCGCTTCGGCAATGACATCCAGATTGTGCTCGATAACTATCACGCTGTTGCCGGCGTCCACCAGGCGGTGCAGCACGCGGATGAGTTTCTCCACGTCGGCCAGGTGCAGGCCGACGGTGGGTTCGTCGAGGATGTACAGGGTGCCGGGGCGGCCGGGCTGCTGCTGGTCGGCAGGTTTCGCCTTGGCGAGTTCGGTGACCAGCTTGATGCGCTGGGCCTCGCCGCCGCTCAGGGTAGGACTGGGCTGGCCCAGGGTGAGATAGCCCAGACCGACATCATCGAGCAGCTGCAGGGCGTGATGGATCTTCGGGTGGGCGCGGAAATACCCGGTCGCATCGCGCACATTCATGGCGAGAATATCACCGATGCTCTTTTCCTTGTACAGCACCTCGAGTGTTTCGGGGTTGAAACGTGCGCCGCCGCAGACTTCGCACGGCACCTTGACGTCGGGAAGGAAGCTCATTTCGATTTTCTTGCTGCCCTGCCCTTCACAGGCTTCGCAGCGTCCGCCCTTGACGTTGAAGGAAAAGCGCCCGGGCCCGTAGCCGCGCAGGCGCGCCTCGGTGGTATTGGCGAACAGCTTGCGAATGGCGTCCCACACGCCCACGTAGGTGGCCGGGCAGGAGCGCGGCGTCTTGCCGATCGGCGTCTGGTCCACTTCCAGCACTCGCTGGATCAGCTCGAACCCCTTGATGTCGCGACAACCGGCGGGTGCGGGCGGAGTGATTTTCTTTTTCCCTTTAGCGCGCATCTGCAGCAGGTGTCGCAGGTTGTCGTGCAGCACGTCGCGCACCAGCGTGCTTTTGCCGGAGCCGGACACGCCGGTGACGCAGGTGAGCCTCTGCAGCGGAAAACGCACCGCCAGGTTGCGCAGATTGTGCAGGCGCGCACCCAGTACTTCGAGACGCGGGTCGGCGCCGCGCCCCTTCAGCTTCACCTGGCGGCGCGCGCCCAGCGGGTGGCGTAACGGCTCGGCCAGGAACCGGCCGGTCAGCGAGCGCGGGGCTTTCATCAGGGCCTTGACCGAACCGACGGCCACCACTTCACCGCCATTCACACCGGCACCGGGACCCAGGTCAATGACGTGCTCGGCGCGGCGGATGGTATCCTCATCGTGTTCCACCACGACAATGGTATTGCCCTTGCCTTCCAGCTTGCCGAGCGTGTCGAGCAGCATACGGTTGTCGCGCGGATGCAGGCCGATGGTGGGTTCATCGAGGATGTAACACACCCCGCGCAGGTTGGAGCCGAGCTGCGCGGCGAGCCGGATGCGCTGCGCTTCCCCGCCGCTCAGGGTAGGCGCGGCCCGGTCCAGGGTCAGATAAGACAGGCCAACGTCGGCGAGGAACATCAGGCGGGTCTGCAGCTCGGGCAGAATGTCGCGCGCGATCTCGGCGTCGCGGCCCTTGAGTTCAAGGCTGTCGAACAGGGCGGCGCCGTCCTGCACCGTCAGGCCGGTGAAATCGGCGATGGACCTGTTGCGGAAACGGACTGCAAGTGCCTCGGGATTGAGACGCCTGCCGTCGCAGCCGCTGCACAGCGGCGTTTCGCCCTCCCACCAGTCGGTCCACCAGATTTCCTCGCCACTCTGCTCCTGGTCGAAGCCGGTCAGTTTGAGGCCGGTACCATAGCAGGCCTCGCACCAGCCGTGCTTCGAGTTGTAAGAGAACAGGCGCGGGTCCAGTTCCTCGAAACTGCGTCCGCAACCGGGGCAGGCGCGGTGAGTCGAAAAAGTGGTTTCACCACGCGCGCCGACCACCGTGATCACGCCTTGGCCGAACGCCAGCGTGCGGTTCAAGAGGCTGCGCAGGGCGGTTTCGTTCTTCGCCGTCACCTTTATGCTGCCGAGCGGCAGTTCGATGTCGTGCTCCCGGTAGCGGTCCAGGCGCGGCCAGGGCTGGGTCGGCAGCATCTCCCCGTCGACGCGCAGCTGCCGGAAACCCTTGCCGGCGGCCCACTTGGC
>CBDTYI010000161.1:0-6414 GCA_965364565.1 uncultured Gammaproteobacteria bacterium
AGGTGTATAAGGACGAGAAAACCCGTGCCCTGCGGCGTCTGGCGGTCGCCGGGCTGGCCATGGTGCAGGTGATGATGCTGGCGGTGGCCCTGTATGCCGGTGATTATGAAGGCATGACCGACAGCCTGCGCAACTTCCTGCGCTGGGTGAGTCTGCTGCTGACCACACCGGTGATTGCGTACGCCGCACGGCCCTTCTTTACCAGCGCCTGGGGCGACCTGCGGCGGCGCCAGCTGGGCATGGACCTACCGGTGTCGCTGGCGATCGGCGCGGCCTTTGCCGCCAGCGCCTGGGCCACGGTCGCGGGACGCGGTGAGATCTATTTCGACTCGGTCACCATGTTCACGTTCTTCCTGCTGGCCGGGCGGTTTCTGGAAATGGGCGCCAGGCACCGCGCCGGGGAGGCGGCCGAGGAACTGGTGAAACTGTTACCGGCCACGGCGGCGCGTCTGACGCAGGCGGGTGAGGAGCGCGTGCCGGTCGCCGACCTGGCGCCGGGTGACCGTGTCCTGGTGCGTCCCGGGGAGGGCGTTCCGGCCGACGGACGCGTTCTGGAAGGCAGCAGTTCGCTCGACGAGTCCCTGTTAACCGGGGAAAGCCTGCCACAGGTGCGCGGCGTCGGTGATCTGCTGGTCGGCGGCACGGTGAACAACGAGAGTCCGCTGGTGATGCAGGTCGAGCAGGTTGGGGACGCGACGGTGCTCTCGGCGATTGTTCGCCTGCTGGACCGGGCGCAGACCGAAAAGCCCGCCGTGGCGCAGCTCGCCGATCGGGTGGCCGGCTGGTTTGTCGCCGCCTTGCTGCTGATCGCGGCCGGGGTTGCCTGGTGGTGGTGGCAGCATGATCCTGCGCACGCGTTTTCCGTCACCCTCTCGGTGCTGGTGGTGACCTGCCCCTGCGCTCTGTCGCTGGCGACCCCGGCGGCGCTGACGGCTGCAACGGGTGCGCTGACGCGGCTTGGCGTGCTCACCACCCGCGGTCACGCGCTGGAAACGCTGGCGCGTGCCAGCCACGTCATTTTCGATAAAACAGGAACCCTCACTGAAGGTCGTCTGCGCCTGGTGCAGGTCGAATTGCTGGGTGGACTGGATCGCCGGCGCTGCCTGGAGATTGCCGCGGCGCTCGAGCAGGCGTCGGAGCACCCTATTGCTCACGCACTGGGCGCAGAGGCGCCCGCGCGCTTGCAGGTCGAGGCGATTTCCGCCACTCCCGGTTGTGGTGTCGAAGGCCTGGTGGCGGGCGTGCGTTATCGCATAGGCACACCGGACTTCGTGCGCGGCCTGCAGAGCGGTCCGGCGGTTGGCGCGCCGCCGGATGCCCCCGCCGGCGTAGTGCTGGGCGACGCGCAGGGATTTCTGGCGCACTTCGAGTTTGGCGACCGGCTGCGGGACCAGGCGGCCGCCACCGTCGCACGGCTCAAAGCGTTGGGCATCGAAGTCGAGCTGCTGAGCGGTGACCAGGCCGCGATCGTGCAGCGGGTTGCCGACGAACTCGGCATTCAACGCTACCAGGCGCGCTGTCTGCCGCAAGACAAACTGCGCCACATCCAGACGCTGCAGGCATCCGGGGCCGTGGTGGCCATGGTTGGCGACGGGGTAAACGACGCGCCGGTGCTGGCTGCGGCGCAGGTCTCCCTGGCCATGGGGGGCGGCACCCAGCTGGCGCACGCCAGCGCGGACATGGTGTTGCTATCCGAGCAGCTGCCGCACCTGGCGGACGCCATTCGGACCAGTCGACGCACCCTCGCCATCATTCGCCAGAATCTGGCCTGGGCGCTGGTGTATAATCTCGTTGCACTGCCGCTGGCCGCCGCGGGCTGGATCGCGCCCTGGATGGCGGCCATCGGCATGTCTACCAGTTCGCTGGTGGTGGTGGTCAATGCGCTGCGCCTGCGCGGCCGGCCGGACGAATGACATGGATATTCTGTTTCTGTTGATCCCTATCAGTCTCATCATCATGGGAATTGCCGTGTGGGTATTCCTGTGGGCCATTCGGTCCGGTCAGTTCGAGGACCTGGAAGGACCGGCGCATCGTATCCTGATGGATGATGACGATCCGCGTATTCCCCGCCGGCCGAAATTGAAGGGTGATAGCGAGTAAGATAAGATATCGCTAATATACTTTTGGTTGTCGGGTGAAGTGATGTTTACGTTCCAAGGTTTTCCGATGGTTATCGTGGTGGCCCTGGTGGTGCTGGCATGGCTGAGTTTCCTGTCGGTGGTGTTCCTGGGGTGATCTGCGGACCGTGCAGGCAGAAAAAAACGGCCCTCAACAGGGCCGTTTTTTTCTGCCTGCACGCGGCCAAACGCCCCGCCGCTAGGCCATCAGCGTCTTCAGCTTCCTGATGGCGTTGTTCTCCAGCTGGCGGATGCGCTCTGCGGACACCCCGAAACGGTCCGCCAGTTGGTGCAGGGTGGCTTTCTGCTCATTGAGCCAGCGCTGCTCGACAATAGTGCGTGCCCGCTCATCGAGCTCTCCAAGCGCCGCCTGCAGCTGATCGGCGTTTTGCTGCTCCCAGTCGGACTGCTCCAGCAGTCGGGCGGGATCAGCCGCTTCGGGCGCGGCGAGGTATGCCGCCGGTGCCCAGCTGCCGTCCTCCTCATCCTCGGCGGTTCCTGCCGGGTCGAAGGAAATATCCTGGCCGCTGAGGCGGGACTCCATTTCCAGAACCGTTTCCGGGCTGACGCCCAGATCCCTGGCCACCGATTCGACTTCGTCGCGGCTGAACCAGCCCAGGCGTTTCTTGGAACTGCGCAGGTTGAAGAACAGCTTGCGCTGCGCCTTGGTGGTGGCGACCTTGACGATACGCCAGTTGCGCAGAATGAATTCGTGGATTTCCGCGCGCACCCAGTGCACGGCAAACGAAACCAGCCGCACCCCGACATCGGGGTCAAAGCGCCGCACGGCTTTCATAAGTCCGATACCGCCCTCCTGGATGAGATCGGCCAGTGGCAATCCGTATCCGGCGTAGCCGCGCGCAATCTTGACCACAAAGCGCAGGTGTGAAAGCACCAGTTCGCGCGCAGCCTCAAGATCGTTGTGATCGCGCAGGCGCAGCGCCAACTCGCGTTCCCGTTCTGCACTGAGAAGTGGAAACCGGTTTACCTGCTGCAAGTACAAATCCAGCCGCTCACTGGGGGCCGGCAGATTTATCGGTTTTGCGCTGACCAGAGCATGGCTCATTCGCTGGTTTCCTCCCTATCAATCCGATCTAATTTTAGCACTCGCGTCTTGAGAGTGCTAATGCTCGATAAAGTTCCGTGGGCGCAGTTCTTCACCTGCCGCCAGAATTAAAAAATTTGGTATATCAATTGGATACGGTGATTCTCCCGCGCCAGCACTGCATCAAGAGCCTCATTTGTTCTGTGAGTGGCTGGGTGAGGCACATGCCGGGATCCCCCGAGCGCGATACCCCGAGGGCAAACTTCTTCACTGTGCTGCAGGCGTGCAGTCAGATTCTGTGAGCGCGGCAGTTGTGGCTACTGCCGCCTGGCAGGTTGTCAGCGGAATCGCAATACCATCAAGCCGTTGAAGGTCGTGTGAGGCCGGGCTGCGCTGGCAAGCCATGCTAAGGTTAGCTGTACAGGCAACCCCGACAGCAGACAGTGGTGAAGGAGTGAAGCAATGGGCGAAACGGCAACCGTGCGACTGAACTGGCGGGGCGCAAAAACCGTGCAATCGTTGGCCTCCTTTCTCGAGCGCCAGGGGAGCGTGGCCCTGAATCTGGCTCCCGAGCTGCATCACAGCCTGTTCGTTCACCTGCATCCGCAGGCATCGCCCGGCCAGCCCGAACAGGTCGATATGCAGGGCGGCGCGGAACTGCTGACCCGGATCGCGGAGATCCCCGGCCTGGAGGCGCTCGCGACGCTGGTAGCGGCGCTCCAGGCGGCGCACGCCCAGATCCAGGTGCAGAGTCCGGCGCCGATTCTCCGTATCCGGATACCCGAAGCGGAGCGTTTCGAGCAGCATTCCGGGTGAGAGGTGCGCCGGCCCCCTTGGGAGAGCGAACTGAGCGGGTTCGCCCGCCGCCTCGAGCCGCCGCCCGTAGCGATTGGCAAGGGCGGCGGGCAGGCGCGCCTGCTCAGCCGAGGTGCTCCGGCTCTATGGCGGCCAGGTGGCGACCGACCGCCAGCCCTGCACCGAGCAGCCCCAGGGTCGCGCCGGCGCCCAGGAGTGCCAGCGCTGCGCCGAATGACAGGGTTTGCAGGCTAAAACCGCTCTGGTAGAGGCCGGCAAGCTGGCGCACGGGTCCGTGCAACTGAAGAAATGCGAGTTCCACCAGCACCACGGCCAGCAGCGCGCCACTCAGCCCGTACCAGACACCGCTGTAGAGAAATGGCCGACGGATAAAACCATCGGTTGCACCGATCAGTTTGGTGATTTCGATTTCTGTATGGCGGGCCTGGATTTCCAGGCGGATGGTGTTGCCCACAATGAGCAATACCGCGAGTCCCAGCAGAGCCGCCATCACCCAGATGGAGCGGCGCACGATGTCGACAATGGCGTGAAAGCGCTTCACCCATTGCAGGTCCAGTTGAGCAATGTCCACGTCGGGAAGCGCGCGCAGTTTGTCCAGCAGTGCGGCTGCCGCTTCAGCGTCGGCGTGCGAGTCGGCGGGTTTGATGGCGATGACCGCCGGCAGCGGGTTGTCCTGCAGGGCCCCGAGCACGTCCCCGAAACCGGACAGTTCGCGAAACTCGGCCAGTGCCTGGTCCGGGGTAATGAGCTGCACGCTGTCCACTTGCGGCCAGCGCTGCAGCTCACGTTGCAGCTGTTGCGCCTGTTCGGTGGCGACGCTGTCGCGTAGAAACAGCGAAATATTGGCACCGCCATCCCATTGGGTGCTGAGCCGTTGCAGGTTGTTGGTCAGAACGTACAGACCGGTCGGCAACGCCAGCGCGATCCCCAGTACGGCTGCGGTCATCAGGGATGCCAGCGGCGCGCGGTACAGCCTTCCCAGACTGCTCAGCGCGACCTGAGCGTGGCGCGCCAGATAGTTTCCCAGGAAGCGCGGGAATTTCATGGCTTGCTCAGTATCTCCCCATTCAGCAACCGCCCATTTTCCAGCTGCAGGCGCGGATAGGGCATGCGCGAGATCAGGTCCAGGTCGTGACTGGCGATCAGCACCGTGACGCCGACCTGGTTGAACTGCTCGAACAGGTGCATGATGTCGCGCGACAGATCGGGGTCGAGATTTCCGGTGGGTTCATCTGCCAGTAGCATAAGGGGCTTGTTGACGACGGCGCGGGCGATGCCGACGCGCTGCTGCTCGCCCCCCGACAGCGTGATGGGGAGAACCTTTTCCTTGCCCAGCAGGCCGACCTTGTCCAGCGCCGCGCGCACCCGGCGACCGATTTCCTGGTGCCGGTAGCCCGCGATCACGAGCGGCAGCGCGATATTGTCGAACACGGTGCGGTCGAACAGCAGGTGGTGATTCTGGAAAATCATACCGACCTTGCGGCGCACCATCGGAATGCGCCGCTTCGGCGCGCGCGACAGGTTTTCGCCATCCACAAACAGCTGTCCGCGGGTGGGGCGTTCCAGCAGGGCAATCAGCTTCAGCAGAGTGCTCTTGCCGGCACCGGAATGGCCGGTGAGAAACGCCATGGCGCCGGCCGGCAAGTGAAAACTGACGCCCTGCAACGCGTCGCCGCGCTGCGGATAACGCTTGCAGACGTTGGCAAAACGAATCATCTATTCCGTTTCGAACAGCGCGTCAACGAAATCGGCGGCGTCGAAGGGACGCAGGTCCTCAATGCTTTCGCCGACGCCGATGAAGCGTATGGGGATGTCGAGCTGCTTGGCGATCGCGAAAATGATGCCGCCTTTGGCCGTGCCGTCCAGCTTGGTAAGGGTGATGCCGGTCAGGTTGACGGCGGCGTGGAACTGACGTGCCTGGTTGAGTGCGTTCTGCCCGGTGCCGGCGTCCACTACCAGCATGACCTCGTGCGGCGCCGTTGCGTCGAGCTTGCCCAGTACCCGCTTGATCTTTTTCAGTTCTTCCATGAGGTTGGTCTGGGTATGCAGGCGCCCGGCGGTATCGGCGATAAGGACGTCGATATTGCGTGACTGCGCCGCCTGCAAGGCGTCGAAAATCACCGAGGCCGCATCCGAGCCCTGTTGCTGGGCGACCACCGGCACCTGATTGCGTTCGCCCCAGGCTTTCAGCTGCTCCACCGCCGCGGCACGAAACGTATCGCCGGCGGCCAGCATCACTGAGCAACCCTGGTTTTTCAGCAACCGGGCAATTTTGCCGATGGTGGTGGTCTTGCCCGCGCCGTTGATACCGACCATCAGCAGCACGAAGGGCTGATCCGAAGCCGGGATCTGCAAGGGTTGGCTGACCGGCTCCAGCATGGCGCGCATATCATCGTGCAGGGCGCCCATCAAGGCGTCGGCGTCACCGAGCTGCTT